>NZ_JAYAZJ010000040.1:0-39231 GCF_037273965.1 Claveliimonas sp.
CCTGCGGTACCAGTACCATCGTCGTATTTTCACCAATGTGTCCTCCGGCTTCCGTACCTTCTGCCACAAGAGCATCAGCTCCGCAGCGCTCCATACGTTTTGCCAGTGCAACGGAAGCAACAACCGGTATAACCTTTACTCCCGCTTCCTTCCACATCTTCATGTATTTTTCCGGACTTCCGGCTCCTGTTGTAACAACTTTCACGCCTTCTTCCACAATAACTTTTGCCACGTCATCCGCATGAGGACTCATAAGCATGATATTTACTCCAAAAGGCTTATCAGTCAGTTTCCTTGCCTCCCGGATCTGTTCGCGTACCCAGTCCGCCGGAGCACTTGCAGCTCCAATAAGCCCAAGCCCACCGGCATTTGATACGCCGGCTGCCAAGTGATACTCTGCAACCCAGGCCATTCCTCCCTGAATAATCGGATATTCTATTCCAAGCAATTCGGTTACTTCTGTTTTCATATTGACAACCTCTTTTTCTTCTTTCTCTGTTTTTATTTCTCTTTTTGTTTTCTTACTCAAAATCAACGGCGCCTTCACAGGCACTGATTCTTATTGATGGGATTCGATATATTTTACAACGTCGCCTACTGTTGCGATGCTTTCCAGATCTTCTGTCGGAATCTCTACATCATACTCTTCTTCCAGAGCCATAACCAGTTCAAACAGGTCCAGAGAATCTGCTCCCAGATCATCTTTGAAGGATGATTCCTCTGTAATTGTTCCAGCGTCCACTCCCAATGAGTCAGCGATCATTTCTTTAATTTTTTCTAACATTTTTGTTCTCCTTTTCTTCTACTCTTTCATTTCTTTTATTACATCACTGCTGTAAAACAGTGGTGTTCTCTTGCTTCATTCTGTTATTTATTCCATTCCAGGATAGTTGCCCCCCAGGAAAGTCCCGCTCCGAATCCTGCCAGGATGATCTTCTGACCTTTCTTCAGTCTTCCGTCCCGGCTCATTTCATCCAGAAGGATCGGAATGCTGGCGGAAGAAGTATTTCCATATTCCTGAAGATTCATAGGAAATTTGTCAATGGACACATCCAGTCTTTTGGCTACCGCTTCCACGATCCTTTTATTTGCCTGGTGAAGGATAAAATAATCAATCTCTTCTGCTGTCATATTATTTTTTTCCAAAACCTCTTTGACAGCTTCCGGCACTCTTTTGACGGCAAACTTAAATACAGCCTGTCCGTCCATCTGCATATAAGTCTCTTCCAGCGGAATCTCTTCCCAGTTTCTGTTATGTCTGCTGGTACAGGTCAGCGCCTCTCCCTTAAAACCATCGGAATGAGTGACCGCTCTGTAAAGCTTTCCCTCTGCCGCCTTTACAATTGCAGCTCCCGCACCGTCTCCAAACAGGATACAGGTGCCTCGGTCCTTCCAGTTTGTAAGATTGGATAAACTTTCACTTCCAATGATCAATACGGTTCGGTACATGCCGCTGGCCAGATAGGCAATTGCAGTATTGTAGGCAAAAACAAACCCGGTACATGCCGCACTTAGATCAAAGCAGGTCGCATTTACCGCGCCGATCGCTTTTTGCACTTCGCAGGCCGCGCATGGCAGGATTACATTGGAAGAAATAGTAGACACCAGTATCAGATCCACTTCTTCGGCAGAAACATTTCCATTTTCCAACGCTTTTCTCGCAGCGTCGGCTGCCATGGAAACGGTTGTTTCTTCCTGGATGATATGGCGCTTCACGACTCCTGTCCTCTCGCGGATCCATTCATCATTTGTCTCAACGAGCTGTGCAATATCGTTATTATCCATTGTATGTACAGGTATATATGACCCTGTGCCGCATATTACTCCAGTCATTTTTTGTTTCCTCGTTTCCTCAATTCTTCTGTTACTCAAATATTTTTAATTATGAATATTTTGACTTTCAAAGTATATAGCAGCATATACTCTCTTGTCAAGTACCTGAATTAATTTTGTCCCATCTCTTTCTTTTATAATTTGGCTGCACCGACTAAAAGCATCATCGGCCTCCTCATTTCATCTTTCATCCCCGGGATATCTATCATTGCCGGATCCGGCATGGCTTCCTCCAACGCCTCGATCACAAAACCATTCTCAAGGAGACCTCCCAGGATCTGTGTCAATGTATGATGCTGTTTGATGACATCCTTTCCCAGAAAATTCGTTTTTCTCTCTCCCGGATAAAAATAGTCATCCACCGGCCAATACAATGCATTCCCCTTGTCATCTCGGATCCATTCCTGACCTACACTTCCGGTAAATACCGGATGTTCTATATTAAAGAGAAATTTGCCCCCTGGTTTCAGCGTATGGTATACCTTCTGATAAATCCCATTTAAATCCTGAATATAGTGCAGGACAAGATTCGACAAAACGATATCGTATTCATTTGCCGGATAAGAATAGTCTTCTGCCCCGCATACCTGATACTGTATCCTGTTGTCGCTGTTCCTCTTCTGCGCCTCCTCGATCATCCGCCGGCTGGAATCTATCCCCCTTACTTCCGCCGCGCCTTTCCGAACTGCATAGGCACAATGCCATCCATACCCGCATCCGAGATCCAGAACTTTTTTCCCTTTCATTTCCGGAAAAAATCTGCAAAACTGATGCCACTCTCCAGCTCCCTGCAGCCCTTTTTCACTTCTTTCCATCTGCGCGTAAGCCTGGAAAAACCCTTCATCATCATATATATTTTTCATCACACACCTCATTTCTGACGGTCTTTCAATAACCCAAGATCAAGATATCAGTAAAACAAACATGTCCGCAAGCATACAGGAAGCGCTGACAGCCGCCAGCGCTTCTTCTCTTTTACATACAATAATGAAATTATATTTCCGCTGTCATCTTCTCCGCAACTTCCATGCCCTTCAGGCTGGCAGCCACTCCTCCTGCGCCTGTCTCGCGCAAAGTGACATCCATCTTTTCTCCAACTTCCCTCATGGCATCGATTACCTGATCTACCGGAATCTGGCTTTCAATTCCAGCCAGAGCCATGTCCGCTGCTGTCAGCGCGTTTACAGCTCCGCCTACATTTCTCTTCACACAGGGAACCTCGACCAGCCCGGCCACCGGGTCACAGACAAGTCCCATCAGATTTTTCAGCGCCATTGCTGCTGCATGTTCCATCTGCATAATATCGGCTCCCTTTACATGACATATGGCTGCTGCCGCCATGGCAGAACCGGATCCGATCTCCGCCTGACATCCTCCTGCTGCACCTGCCAGAAATGCACGGTTTGCAATGACCTGACCTACGCCGGCCGCTACATACATTGCCTCCACCATCGTTTCCTCCGGCACTTCATTTTCTTTGAAATAAGGGATCAGAACCGCCGGAAGAACACCGCACGCCCCGGCTGTGGGCGCCGCAATGATTCTCTTCATACATGCATTGTTGCATCCCATTTTCAAGGCTACTGTCATGACTTTCGCAATAAAATCTCCGCAAAGAGTATCTCCCTTTTTCTGATATTCCTCCATCTGGCCGCCTTCTTTTCCAACCAGGCCGCTTCTGGATACAAGATCCGGCTCATAAGCGTCCACGTTTTCACACATAATGCGCCACATGCGTGTCATCTCATCCCAGGAATCTTCCGTCGAAGCCCCTCTCTCATTGCAGTCTTCCAATTGTACGGCCTTCCAGAACTCGATTCCTTCCGCTTCACATCTTTTTCTTATTTCATCTATTGACTGATATGACATATTCTTTCTGGCCCTCCTATTCCTCTGCTGTTCCGCTCACATTCAGAAATGTTACTTTAATAATGCCCTCCAGATTTTCCAGCCAGGAAATTGCCTGATCCGGAATAATCTGATCCGTCTCGATCACCATAACGGCATAGCCGCCCCTCTTATCTCTGAAGAGCTGCATGGTTGCAATGTTGATCTCCTTCTGACTCAGGATATTCGCCACCTGAGCCACATGTCCCGGCTGATCTACATTATGTACGATCAGAGTATTGCTCTCCGCGTTAAAATTCACCTCAATGTCATCCAGCTTGCTGACTTTAATTCTTCCGCCGCCAATGGAACATGCCTGTATCTTCAGACTGTCTACTCCATCTGCTTCCAAAGTCATCTGAACTGTGTTTGGATGAGCTCCCCTGATCTCCTTTTTCTGAATGGTAAAATCCATCCCCCATTCTTTCGCAATTTCAAAACTATTTGGAATGCGCATATCGTCAGGCTTCATCCCCAGGAGTCCTGCTACAATGGCTCGGTCTGTACCATGTCCCTCTCCCGTCGCTGCAAAAGAACCGTGCAGATAGATCAATGCCTTTTTCGGCTGTTTCCCAAGAAGCTGTCTTCCTATCAGCCCAATTCTGACTGCCCCCGCAGTATGGGAGCTGGATGGTCCTACCATTACCGGACCAAGAATGTCGAAAATACTTGCCATTTTTTACCTTTCCTTTCTACTCTACAGTATTTACTGCCCGCCCCACCGGGCCACGTCACGGGAATCTGCCACCCTCCGACCGGCATGACAGATGGGAGGCCCGTGCTTCCTCCGTCTGTAGTTGCTTTTATGTCTCATAAGCTAAGTTAAATTTATTATACCATATAGCGACTTTAGAAACCTCATAAATATTTTTTAATTTTTTCAAAAAAACATTTGCAAATCTCTTCGTTATGTGATATGATACTTCTTGTCGAGCGGAGATGGCGGAATGGCAGACGCGCTAGATTCAGGTTCTAGTGGGAGCAATCCTGTGAGGGTTCAAGTCCCTTTCTCCGCATGGTTTGTGAAGAGCGGAAATCCTTTATTTTTCAAGGGTTTCCGTTCTTTTTTTATTATTTTTACGCCGGTAAGATTTGATTACCTTTGATTACCTTTTTGCTGTCCTTTGTTTTGAACTAAGGGATTCCGCAAGCGGAACTCTCACGCCGGGCACGGTCGCTTTAGCAGCAAATTTACACTTCGCACGATTGCACATCCCGCAGAGCGTTTTATTTAATAGAAAAAAATTCCTTAATTTTTCCTAAATGAACAGCCATTCACCAACGGTTTCCTCTTTGCATACAATATAGGGACTTATAAATATAAAGGAGAACTTCATTATGAGTATGCCAAAAATTGAATGCGAGCACATCGACAAATGCTGTGCCGCCTCTTCTCTTATCCAGTCCATTGCGCTGGAAGAAACTGCTATTTCCCACATTCTGAATGCGGAGGGAGAAAAACTTCAGAAAGCCGTTTCCATCAGCTGCGATTTAAAAGATCTGATCGCCATTAACAAATCCGTTGAAGATATGGTCGATAAAATCACTACTCTTGAGACAATCTTAAAGTCAAAATTAGATTTCATAAAACCGATTTTGGCCGACTGTGAAAAACCTCATGATGATAAAGAGGAACCTGCTCCGGCAGCTTAATACAGCCCCTCCTTTTTAAAGAACAAGAGACAGACTTCCGGAAAATCCGGGAGTCTGTCTCTTGCTTTTACACCCTTCCGGATGTTATCATGGTCAGGGAGTACCGGCATGTATGCGAGGCAGAGAATGCTATTGTTGTATTCCCTTTCGTAGAAAGAAGTTTTCAGGAGGTACAAAATGATCATTGAAAAAAATCCAAAAGAACTGGCTGCAATGGAAGAATTTCACAAGGGCAACCGTAAAGAAGGACTTCGGCTCCAGGAAGAATTTGCCGCTAAGTTTCGCGAAGAATATAAGGACAAGGATCACTGTCCCTGTCAAAAAGCCTGTAAATACCATGGAAACTGTAAAGAATGCGTGGCAATCCACAGAGCGCACCAGGAACATGTACCGAACTGTATGAGAGCCATGATAAATAATAAACTGAAAGTTCTGTCAGAATTGACGGAGCATACTTTCTGCCCGTAACAAACTGCCCGGATCATCTTTATTTTTTCAGACAAGGAGGAACCCATATGCCATTTATAAATACGAAAACAACTTTACCACTGGATGTTTCCAAAAAGGAAACTCTCTCTGACGGCCTCGCACAGATTGCAAAGGACTGTCTTGGAAAATCCGAAAACTGGCTGATGACCGGATTTGAAGAAAAAGCTGACATCTATTTCCGCAAAAACTGGACAGCCGCCGCCTACATCGAAGTAAAATTGTGCGGTCATGCCGATTCTGCTGCATTTTCACAGATGACAGAAAAGATCTGCTCCCTCTATGAGAAGGAGCTTGGACTTCCGGGTGAACGCATCTATGTATCTTATTTCCCCACACCGGACTGGGGATGGAATGGGAAAAACTTCTGATTTCCACTTACCATCTATTACCGGCCAAGAATTTTTTCTTTTATCTTTTCCTCCAGATTCATGCGGAAATAAGGAATATCATGTTCCCGCATACTCACTGCGGCAAGAAGGGAGAAGGATCCTTTCTGAATGCCGCAGAGTCTGGCAGGAAGATTCTGTTTTAGCTCCACATATTGAATCTTGTCATATCTTACCGCAACCAGAGTCTTTCCGAAAAATCCATCGGCAGTTCTCAAAACCCGCTCATCCACAGCAATTCCCGCTGTCAGATAATCCATAAGAACCAAAACAGGAACAAAAATTCCGGCAAATACGGCAACTGCCACTACGATCATCCGGTATTCTTCCAGAAATGCAACCACTCCCATCGCTGTCAATATCAATACTGCCTCGTATATGACAAGAGGAATTGCTCTGACGGCCAGGGCAAGCGCGGGCTGCCTTGTCACCTTTGCATCGACCACGCCTGCAAATTCCGGCAACAGTTTTTCTAGTTTCTCTTCTACATCTTTTTTCTTACCATAAAGGATAAAGAAGGAGTTTTTTTCCGACTTATCATCCCCCATACCTACATTGATCAATTCTGCCATACACATTCCCATTGCCCGTGCGATCAATGTCTGGCGGATTTTCAATGCCTGTATTTTATCAACAGGAATGGTGTATTCCACCTTCTTCAGGACTCCATACCGGATATAGAGTTCGTCTTTTCTTCTTTTAACGCCAAAATCAAAGTAACGGATGAAATCTTTTACTATGTCCCATATGGCAGACAAAATAAAAGAAAATGCTGCAAGGATTCCTACAATACTGCTTATGGCAGTCTTCAGAACTTCTCCTTCTTCTGTAAGGCGTGACAAAACTTCTATCAGTCCGCCCACCCCCACAACTACAACTACAAGAGAGAGTACTGTAATTGAGCAGAACCCATGCCGCAGTATATCTGCAGTGGAAGCTGTCACATCAAACGTTTGCCTGCCGTGATCATCGACAGCAGAAAGTCCTTCTTCAGCCGCCTCCCCTTTTGCTTCCTTAAGGAGGGCCGCAACTGTACGGCGAAACGCCTCTGCATCCGCCTTTTTCAAAACGATCTTCACATCCGTCTGATCCGCCGTAGACAGACTGCTTGTATCGATCTTAATTTTGCAGGTTCCCATGATCATCTCAAATAAATTCTGCTCTGTATTAATATTGGAAATATTTTTTATACCGATGGTATTTACCTTCTGATTCACCGTATTTCTCTCGATCACGATCGTCTGTCCGTCTATATAGATCCATGTCTTTGACCATGTCCATATTTGCTTTACCGCCGCCGCAATAAAAAGCAGAAGGATTCCTCCTACGATCATCAGACCTCGTCCGGCTTCTGCAAAGGAAAAATCAACCTCCATCAGCTCATCTGCATTCTGGATCAGGATTCCGAACGCAACTGCGGCCAGCGCCGCAAATCCGCCACCGATCTGTTCTGCCACGATTGAAATATGATTTCTGATCTTCTTATTCTTCTCCATTTTCCCTTCTCTGCTCCACTACAATCTCATTGATCCTTCTGCGCAGGCTCTCTGCAATCTGCTCTGCCTTCTTTTCATCCAGAAAAGAAATCGTCACATCTCCGCCGGCAGTCGTCACTACTACCTTTGCCACTTTAAAAATCTGATCGATCGGCCCTTTTGCGGTTTCCAGTTTATGCAGCCTTTCAATCGGTACAATATGCCTCTTTACAAACAGATACCCTTCCTGAATGTCAATACATTCTTCATTAATGCTATAGCGATATCTGTGATAACGGAAAACAGGACTGATCAGAGCGTCGATACCGATCAGAATCAGGAGCGCCAATGAAATCCATTTCCCGATCTCAATATCTTTTGGAAAAATCCAGAAATAATTTACTGCTCCCAGAATCGCTATTACGACAACGGCTGTAAGGATACCCGCCGTGTACATACAGTAAAGCGCATTTTTCGATAATTTTTTGTATTTCATTTTCCCTCCTCCTTATGTACTTTTATACTATCTCAATAATACAATTAAGTCAATTAATATCTTTTTCATTTTGTAATCTTAAGAAAATTGTAAAAAATATGAATAAAATTTCTTGCTCCTTTCTGCTATACTAACTTCAGTGTTCAGGAGAACCATTTGGCACACAGGAGGATTTATTATGGAACAGTACTGCATTTTAGTCGTTGACGACGACCGGGAGATCGTTCGCTCTCTTGGGAAACTTCTTGAGCGGGAGGGCTATGGGGTCAAAAAAGCTTATGACGGCAAAGAAGCCCTGGATCTTCTTTTGTCTGAGACCATTCATCTTATCATCCTGGATGTCATGATGCCTCAGCTTAACGGTCTGTCCGCTCTCATGAAAATACGGGAAAAGAACAACATTCCGGTCATTATGCTGTCGGCCCGAACAGAGGAAAGCGACAAAGTGATCGGCCTGTCCATGGGTGCGGATGACTATGTAACAAAACCATATAATACGGCAGAACTTATGGCGAGGATCCGCTCACAGCTTAGGCGGTATTTTTCTCTTGGATCAGCTCTTTCGCAAAATGATGGCGACACACTGAAAAACGGCAGTCTGCTCCTTGACCGCAATACAAAACAGGTAACTGTGGACGGCGCTTTGGTAAAACTGACTGCCACAGAATTTAAAATCCTGGAGCTTTTAATGGAGCATCCCGGCTATGTCTTTTCCGCTGAACAGATTTACAGCCGTGTATGGAAGGAAGACGCCTATGCCGGGGAAAAAACAGTCATGGTACATATTCGCAGAATCCGGGAAAAAAATCGTATTCTTTGCGTGGCTGCTTAGCGGCTGCATCCTGGCCGGAATCGCCGGGATGAGTCTCTCTTACTTATGGAACGCCTATTATTTCTACAATTCTATGGGACACATGTTTCGTCTGCTCCTTGGCGGGCTGGCAGGTATTGCTGTGCTTATCTACCTTGTTTTTCTCTTTTACCGTCCTTCCTCCTGGAAAAATATAAAGCCGTTGTCTCTGGATCATATCCATCTGGAACTGCTGGCGGCTTTTACCGGCTTCACCGGCTTCCTCTGGCTTCACTCGCTATATATCTGTATGAGAGACAGCCTGCTGTTTGGTTACTTTTTCATTGGTACAGGCGCTGTGCCCATTGTATCTGTTCTCTTTTTTCTTCCGCTGGCACTTTTGTTCCTTGGCGAATGTCTGCTTGTGATGCGGCGCTTCCTTCTTGGCAGTGTAAAACAAACTTCACTATTATATGGGATGGCAGAAAAATGGCGGGAAGCTACCCCTCTGGAGAAACGCCTTGCAAGGAAAAATCTGTGGCCGTTTCTCTTCATCCTCGCGGGAGTCGGATGCTGTATCTGGGTGGCTTTTGATGCGGTCGGTTCTGTGTACTTTCTGTTCATCATAGCAGGATCCGCTATTATATTGGTTGCCGCCGCCAAAGGACTGATCCACAACCGCATTTACAAAGACCTGGGACGTCTGATCCAGCAGATCAATGAAATGGCGAAAGGAGATCTGAATACTTCTGTTTCCTTTCCGGAAAATTCAGAACTTTATCCGGCGTCACAATCTCTTCTGGCAATCCGTTCCAACCTGAAATCCATTCTGGAAAAGCAAATGAAATCTGAGCGGATGAAAATAGAACTGATCACCAATGTATCCCATGATCTCAAAACGCCTCTCACATCCATGATCGGCTATGTGGAACTTTTAAAAACAGAGCCGCTAAGCGACGAGGCGAGGGACTATGTGGAAATTCTGGCCGACAAACAGGAGCATCTGAAACGGATGATTCAGGACATTTTTGATCTGTCAAAATCCACAAGCGGCACAGCGGAATTTGAACTGGAAGAGCTGGATATGAAAAAACTCCTGGAACAAACTCTTGGAGATATGGAAGACGCCATTCAGAAAAGCGGCATGGTCATCCGGGAAAATATCGCCGAAACGCCTCTGAAATTTATCGGAGATGGGAAAAAGCTGTACCGCGTACTGCAGAATCTCCTGGACAACGCTCTGAAATATTCCATGAAAGGAACCCGCATTTTCGTTTCTGCTGAAAAAAAAGAACAGAAAGTGATCGTAACGATCAAAAACACCGCCTCTTATGAGATGGCTTTTACTCCTGAAGAGATCATGGAACGATTTTCACGGGGGGACAAGTCCAGAAATACAGAAGGACACGGCCTGGGACTTGCCATAGCCGAAAGCTTCGTTAAAAATATGGGAGGCGAGCTGACCGTCCATATAGACGGAGATCAATTCAAAACATCTCTCTGCTTCGATCTGCTGGGAGTCTCTTCCGAAAAAATATAACATGTATAGAAAAGCTGCTGTCTGGATCCCGATCTCCCAGACAGCAGCTTTTAATTCTCATAAAAAACACCAAAACAAAAAACGAAAACAATTAAAAATATGTGAATCAGCCGGCACTTTCTAACCATTCACTTTTTCAAGCGCAAGCGATAAAACTATCCTCCTTCCATTCTTCTTTCTCCTACTATCAAGTATAGTAACATTCTCTGACAAATGCCAATTGTTTTTCCACATATATTTATAGACAAATTCTATAACCCTTCTTTTTCATATCCTGTATAATATACATAAACAGAAATTGGAGGAACTTTATGTACATTCCAATATTTCACCAAAAGAAGCAGCGCCCGCTGCCACATTTGTTCTGCCGGAAATGGATATGAGAAAGATCCGGCAAATCCTTCTCAAGTAAAAGGGAGCAGGTAAAACCTGCCCCTTTACTGCTTCGCCCATCCGGCTTCTATTTTCTTCTCCAGTTCTTCCAGAGTTCTTAAACCTCCCAGTGCATCGTAGGCTTCCACACAGCTTGCCCCTTCCGCCGCCGCCAGATGAAGGCAGGTCTCTATGGAGCGCCCGTCCATAACCGCTTTTAAAAACGCCGCAATACATGTATCTCCAGCCCCTGTTCCGGAACGAACGATTTCCGGCTTATAACTTCTCTCAAAAATCCTGATCTTGCCATTCTGAAAGTACAGCCCGGCAGCTCCGCATTTGATCAGCAGATTTCCGGTTCCCATTTCCAGGACTTTCTCCGCCAGGGGAGCAACGTCTTTTTCAATATCCAGCACAGTGGTAATATCCTGACTGCCGGCTCTCTTCTGCCATTCCTCGTATCTCTTCTTATCGACCATGGCGTAGAGTTCTTCCACACTCGGAACAAAATAGTCCACATAGGGCAGCACGTTCCGAAGGATCTTCTCCCAGTCGGCTTTTCCCGCCTCGCTGTCCTCATCTACAAACGCCATATCAAGAGATGTAATCGTTCCCGTCTCTTTTATCCGCCGGAACATCTCGATCAATTCTCGTCCATCCTCTGCATAGGTACGCTTCATAAGAGGAGGATACCCAAAATGGAAAAGGTCTGCCTCAGCAATTTTTCCAAAATCCAGATCCTCCAGCGAAAAGGTATCATTCGCTCCCGGATTATGCAGAAAAATCCGATCTGTTCCCGGAGGCGCGATGGCTATTGTATAAGACGTACTGCTGTCCTTTGATACAATAAGTCCCTTCTCCGCATTATACTTCTGAAAACGGCTGTACACGATCTGTCCCAGCTCATCTTTTCCGATTTTTCCCATCAGCTCTACATCAGCGCCCAAAAACTTTAAAGCCAGTCCGGTGTTTGCCACAACACCGCCTGTACTTAGGGTAATATCCTTCATCTGTGTCAGCTTGCCCGGAACCATGATCTTTTGAAGCGGCAGGACTTTTTCTGCCGAAAACACCGGAGTGATATCCAGACAGACATGTCCCGCAACAATGATCTTTGCCATATCCTTTGCTCCTTTCCCTTACGTTTTCCAAACAGACGCATATGCTTTTATCTAAGCTCTGTTCACGCTTCCGAACACCTTCATTTTCTTCATGGTCTCCTGCTTCACTGCCTCGATCACCTGATTCTGTATATTCGTCTGCCCCAGTCCTTCCCTGTAATTTTCATAAGCAGCCTTTGCGGCGATACAGTTGATATCCGTGAAAATATTAATCTTCGTAATTCCGTTTGCCACACAGTTTCTGAAATCGTCATCGGAAAGTCCGCTTCCCCCGTGCAGCACTAAAGGAGTTTCTATTGTACGGGATATTTCCGCAAGCCTTCCGATATCGAGTCTGGGCTTTTCCTTATACGCTCCGTGAGCCGTTCCAATAGCCACTGCCAGCGCATCCACATTTGTCCGCTTGGCAAAATCCTTTGCCTGCTCCGGCCGGGTATAAATGCTGTCATCCTCTGCATCTGTTTTTCCCAGATTTCCCTCATTGGCTCCTACATGCCCCAATTCTGCTTCTACTGATGCACCAAAGGTTCCTGCTGTTTTCACCATATCCGCCACACGTTTTACATTATTCTCATAGGTATCTGTAGAACAGTCATACATGACAGAGGTATACCCCAGCTTCAGCGCCTCCATAATCCTCTGCTCGGTTACTCCGTGGTCGAAATGCAGCACGACCGGAACAGAAGCTTTCTTCGCCATGGGAACCATAAAATACGCCAGCTCTTCCAGTTCCGCATAAGGAAGAAGTACCTCTGCCGTTCCGATAATAACCGGTGAGCGCAGCTCCTCCGCAGCCTGTATCACCCCTTTTGTCATTTCCAGATTCACTGTATTAAAGAGTCCCACACCGTACTTTTTTTCCTTCGCATCCTTTAAAACCTCCCGTAATGTGACAAGCATACCATTTCCTCCTTATTTCCACTTTTGTTATATTGATTCATAAATCCAATTTACAAATCTACTTCTTCCAGTGTAGCGGAAAGACAGGGGAAAGTCAAAACATATTCCGGATTTTCTTCCGGGTTTCCTGCTCTTTTTTACCCTTTGCTCTTCCCGCACCAGTCACGCACAACAAAGAGGAAAAATACCACCGTTTCCACTGCGGCCGCTCCCACCATAACAAAGGGAATCCATACCGCCATATCGCCGGCAAAGACAAATTTTGTGTCCAGGAGCGCATAGGTCAGGCTGTTATTAAGTCCCACTCCGGAGGAAGGAAGAAGACAGCGCAGCCAGTTTCCCACATTTCCATTTGCCATGATATAGAGCAAAAGCGGAAGGAAAAGAAACACCAGAGCCAGGATGGATGAAGAAAATATTTTTTTCATTCTCCCGGATAAAAACAGAGTAAAGCATATGGTTGCCAGAAGGCTGATATATCCTCCCAAAATGATCAGAATCTGCAGCTCCCATATATTCACGGGCAGAAAGACAGCCACAGACAGAAGCGCCTGCACAGAAGTCTTCAGACTCTCCCATCCAAATGCCGTGTCCATGATCAAAAGGAAAATACCAGTGCAGAGAAAATATTCTACTGTCACGATCAAAAGGGCTGCCAGTATTCTGTTTACTGCAAGTTTCCTTCGCCCGTGTCTGGTACATTTTATGATCTGCTCCGCCTGGGTCTGATAATCACTGGAAAATGCAGGTGCTACCAGGATCGTCCCCAGTATGACAAGTAAAAACACAATAAGCACTGTATAATCCACCGCATTGGAGGAAATACCCGACTCATAATAAAACGGCCGGTCTATCTGTTCATAGAGTGTTTTCGCCTGACTTACCGCCGCATCCACTTTCTTTCCGGTACCGTTTTCCAGATAGAGAAGATTGGACAAATGCTGGTCTATCTGCTGATAAAATCCATCTGCATGTTCCTCTGTCAATTCTTCTCTGGAAAGAGCCATTCCTGTCTCCGGTTCTGCATAGGCTTCCGACATTCTCGTCAAGATCCACTCATAGGGATAGACATCCTGGAAATAATCGCTCCCACTCACCCGGTCGTCATAAATCCCGTCAGGAAGCCCTCCCTCATACTGGTTTTCAAATGAATGCCACCGGTCGATGGATTCTGCAAGCTTTTCTTCGGTGATCTCTCCGTGGAACTGCCCCTGATTTTCTCTTTGCATTCGGATGGCTTCCAGTCCTTCAACCGTCACTTCCTGCCCGTCTTCATCCGTATAAGTATAGCTTTCAAATGAGATCGGAAAATACGCCAGCGCCACCGCAAAAAGCAGACCCAAAAGCAGCGTGATCTGTACGGAGCTTGTCTTTAAAAATCGTTTCAGCTCTGCTGTAAAAATACGCATCTATTCCACCTCCTCTTCCGGGAAGAGCCACAAATACAAGTCCTCCAGCTTTGGAGCACATTCTTTTGTTCCTTCTATCACAGGCTTCTTTGCCAGGTAACGGATAGAAACCATATTTTCTTCTTCCCCCCGGATATTTACAATACGCAGATTTTTTTCATACTTATGAAGATCATATTCCGGAATACAGGCTGACCACACTTTATGCTCCACCTGCTTAAGAAGTTCTTTTGGCGTTCCGGCCGCCACAATTTTTCCTTCTTTCATAATCGCCGTACTCGCCGCAATATACTCAATGTCCGGAACAATGTGAGTAGATATCAGCACAATGCGGTCTGTGGCAAATTCAGACAGAAGATTGCGTAATTTGATCCGCTCTCCCGGATCAAGTCCGCTGGTCGGCTCATCCAGGATCAACACTTCCGGATCGTTTAAAAGAGCCTGTGCGATCCCTACCCTCCTCTTCATTCCTCCGGACAGCTGGCGGATCTTCTTTTTCCTTACATCTGCCAGGGAAAATGTCTGCAGCAGACCTTCTATCCGTTTTGCGGCTGTTTTCCTGCTGATCCCTTTTAACGCCGCCATATAATCCAGATAATCCTGCACATGAAATTCCGGATAAAAGCCAAATTCCTGGGGCAGATAACCGAAAATACTGCGGTAGCTTCCTCCCAGTACATCAATAGAAACATTGTCGTATTCCACCGTTCCCGACGAAGGCTTTATCAGACCTGCCACCATGCGCATAAGGGTTGTCTTTCCGGCTCCGTTTGCTCCAAGAAGCCCCCATATGCCCGGAGTCAGCGTCCAGTTCACGCGATCCACTGCCCTTTTATCTTTAAATTCTTTCGTCAGATCTTTTATACAAAGTTCCATTCCATCTCTTCCCCTTCCTGTTCAAAATAAAATTGAGTTTTCTTTAATTTCCAGATCTCAAGAAGGCAGGCCAAAAGCGAAAGAGCGCACAGCACCCATATAACCGCCGACAGGCTGCCGCTTCCGTCATATCCCCAGACTTTGCGCCATATAAGAAACGCTCCTGCCACAAGAATCAGCGATATGGTACTTCCCCATACAAGGTGTTCCCTTTTCTGAAGCATGAAATAGAAAACACAGGCAACAGAGAGCAGAAATGGCAGGATGAGATAAGCTGCCAGCTCATTAAAACAAACGATATTTCTGACAAAAACGAATCCTCCAATAGACGCCGCCATAATCCCGGCACTCCCCATACACACAACAATTCTTGCCATCATCAGGCGGGACAGTGAAAAATAAGAAGACTCTTCCAGCTCCGCCATATTATGGCGAAAAGATCTGGCAAAGGCAGGAACGCTGCTCCACGCCGCCGCAACTGCTGAGACACATAAGATCAGTACTCCTTTGTTCTGGAGATATACCAGCCCCCGAGGCCCCTCTTCTGTCAGAGCTGTTACTACAATAAGCACAAAAATAAAAATAAGAAGCTGCAGTCCCAGGCTGAGCTTTCCCATACACCGCACCTGACTGGCAAGGAGCCTTAAAAATCCTGCATCGGGACCAAAGGAGCGTCTTATTTCCCACATATCTGCCGCCCGCCTGGCTGTCTGGTAAACGTGAGCACTGCACGGTACAGATTTTTCTTTCTCTTTTTGAAATTCCTGTTTTATTACATTTTTCACCATACGTCTATTCATTCATATTCCACCTTCTTTCTTCCATTTCTTTTTCCAGCAGTTTTAACGCTTTTCTAAGTCTTGACTGAACCGTTCGGAGCGGAAGGTTTAAAACCTGTCCGATTTCCCTAAGTTTCAGTTCCTGGGAAAACCTTAAAAATACAATTTCCCTAAGGTCGTCCGGCAGGCAGCTCAATAGAAGCAGGAAATCTTCTTTCTCCTCTTCCTCATCCAACCCTTTGTCCCAGCAGGGGATTTCGGGCAAGAGAGTGTTGTCTCTTGCTTTTCTGCACAGATCCACACAGGTATTGGCTGCCACCTGATATAAAAAGGCGCGGAACTTTCCCTTATGTCTGTAACGGTCCAGATAGCGGAACACTTTCAGAAATGTTTCCTGCACAGCGTCCTCCGCCATCCCCGGATCAGGGACATGATATCTGCAGTAGACAAGGATTTCTCCATAATAAAGCTGTACCAGTTCTTCCACTGCATCGCGGTTTCCACTTTTCAGTTGTTCAAAAATTTCATCTTCGCGCGTCATAGTTTTCCCTTTGCTTTGAGGTAATAGAGTCTCTATATAATATACAACGGATCGAATGGAGGAAAATGATTAAGGGGGAAAGAAATTCTTTCGGATTTGTAAACGGCTGATTACGCCAGATTGTGAAAATGACTGGAATATTCCTGATATAGATAATCTGAAGACATTATGCCAGTTGTATGATATACTTTAGATAAACTTTTAAGTGAAGACTGGAGACGATATCAAATTAGTTTTACGTTTAAGACAGAACCGGAAACAATATATCAATGTGAAAGGTTGGGGAAAAAATGAACCTACGTAAAATAGCAGATAATATAATCTTAATTTTCTGCATCGGTTATTTAACTCTTAGAACTATTTATCTTGAATATCCAGAGAATCCACATCTTGCAGGATTTTCTTTCTTTTGCGGTTTACAGATATTGATATATGTCATAGAAATATGGATACGGGAACGGAAATCTAAAAAATAAATTCGGTAGATTTCCACATACTCTTCTACCACCTTATAAATAATCACATAGTTCTTCCAAACAGTATATTTGTAGTCTGTTTGAAAGCTGACCTTTTTAGAGAGATCTGTCCCCATTGCGGGGAATACTTGAATGTTCTCAAATTTAGCATAAATTTCTCTTATCGTCTTTGCAGCGTATTCCGGATTATCTTCAGCGATATAATCCTCTATGTCTAGTACTACAAAACGTCCTCTTCCATTTTTTGTCAGAAATACTGGCTCTCCTGTCCTGCATTTTTTTAACTTCATTATAATTTCTCAAATCAGGGATGGATTTTTCAAAAAATCCATCCCTGATAAAGAAATCTCTCTCCCTATTTACCCCTGCTTTCGTCTCTTAATGACCTTCAGACGGGTAAATTCTTCCCGTTCTTTTTCTTCCAGTGCATTGGTAATAGTATACACAAGATTTGTATACATAGGAATTGTGATATTCTGAAGAGCGTTCGCCCTCTTTTGTGTTTTCTTGATATTGGCTGCCAGCCGGTAGGCTGCGTTCTCCACCATAGACAGCTTGACGGTCAGATCTTTTACCTTACGGAAGGCCTCCACCGCCTGATCTACCGACTCCTTTGTCGTGCTGAATGCATAAGTGGGAACGGCAGCGGAGGGTGTGTATTTCACATGAGGTATCTCTGTCCCCATGATACTTCTCGTCTGGATCACTACGGAATCCTCAATAGGAACCGTATAGGCAATCTGAGAGATCGTGCTGATCCCGTTCTCAATATTGGCTCTTTGCAGGCACTGATACGCATAGGTAAAGGTGCTGTCAATCTCTTCCTGGATGCTCCTGGCCTCGTCAATCAGTTCCATCAGCTCGCGGATCAGAATATTTCTCTTCTTATCCATCAGCTCATATCCCTGCCTGGCAAGGGCCAGCGAGTTTTTCGCCAGCATCAGATTTCCCTTGGTCGGAAATGTACGCGGATCCATAACGTCCCTCCCTTCTTATGAATACTTATAAGATTGCTCTACTGATTGGCAATGGAACCCGGACTTGCGCTTGTAGTAACGCCCTCGTCCCGTTTTGTGGGATGATAATATTTATCCAGTATCTTTGTATCCACACGGTCCAGTTCTTCTTTCGGAAGCCTTCCCAAAAGCTCCCAGCCCAGATTCAATGTCTCTTCAATGGTACGGTTCTCCTCCGCACCCTGTCCGATATATTTTTCTTCAAATTCTTTTCCGAAAGCAAGATATTCCTTGTCAATAGGTGACAGTTCATCTTCCCCGATAACAGAAGCAAGGTTCCTTGCATCTCCTACTTTTGCATAGGCGGAAAAGAGCTGATTGGCAAGATCCTGATGATCTTCCCTTGTATAACCCTCGCCGATGCCGTCCTTCATCAGACGGGAAAGAGATGGAAGGACACTGATAGGCGGATAGATAGACTGTCCGTTCAGATTGCGGTCCAGAACGATCTGCCCCTCTGTAATATATCCGGTCAGATCCGGGATCGGATGAGTGATATCATCGTTCGGCATAGTCAGGATGGGAATCTGTGTCACGGAACCGTTTACGCCGCGGACAATGCCCGCACGCTCATAAATGGCCGCCAGCTCACTGTACAGATAGCCGGGAAATCCTTTTCGGCTGGGAATCTCTCCTTTTGAGGAAGAAACTTCACGCATGGCCTCTGCAAAGGATGTCATATCCGTCAATATAACAAGGATATGCATATTCTGCTCAAACGCCAGGTATTCGGCAACTGTCAGCGCCACCTTAGGTGTGATCAGACGCTCCACCACCGGGTCATTTGCCAGATTCAGGAACATGGCAACATGGTCTGCCGCCCCGCTCTCCTCAAATGTCCTTCGGAAAAAATCCGCCACATCATGCTTCACGCCCATGGCTGCAAATACAATGGCAAATTCCTCATTGGAATCCTCTCCGAGGGACGCCTGCTTTACGATCTGTGCCGCCAGCTGGTCGTGGGGAAGTCCGTTCCCCGAAAAGATAGGCAGCTTCTGCCCGCGGATCAGCGTGGTAAGTCCGTCAATGGCGGAAATCCCTGTCCGGATGTAGTTTCTCGGATATTCCCTCTTGACCGGATTCAGCGGAAGGCCGTTGACATCCCTCTTTAATCTGGAGACGATGGGCCCCAGATCATCAATAGGCTGGCCGATCCCATTGAACGTCCGTCCCAGCATATCTTTGGAAAGCGCGATCTCCATAGGATGTCCGGTCAGCCGGGTATGGGTATTCTTAAGGGACATACCTTCCGACCCTTCAAATACCTGAATAACGGCTTTATCTTCATACAGCTCAATGATACGTCCGATTCTTCTTTCCGTACCATTTACAACAAATTCCACAATCTCATCATAAAAGGCATCCTGTATCCCTTCCATGGCGATCAGAGGGCCATTGATATTGCTAAGTCCAAGATATTCTATTGGCATGATCTATTTCCCCCTTTACGCATTCTTTTCCAGTACGCGCTGATAAAACGCGTCAATGTCACGATGGTACTGTGCAAACATTTCCAGCCGGTCATTCGGAACATCATATTTAATGGAAATGACACGCTCAAAAATATTTTCCGCTTTCAAAACAGACATGGGATGCCCCATTGTCACCAATGCTCTCGCCTGTTTATAGAGATAAAGTATGGTATCCATCATTAAAAACTGCTTTTCCATAGAAACGCAGGTGTCATCCTTATGGAAAGCGTTCTGCTGCAGGAATCCCAGACGGATCACTCTGGCGATCTCCAGGATCAGCTTCTGATCATCAGGAAGCACATCGCTTCCGATCAGCTTGACAATTTCCAGAAGACTGCTCTCCTGATTGAGAAGCGCCATCAGGCGGTTTCTGTAATCGACAAATTTCGGCGATACGTTATCCTGGTACCAGGGCGCCAGATCTCCCAGATATTCACTGTAACTGCTAAGCCAGTGAATCGCCGGGAAATGTCGGGAGTAGGCAAGACTCTTATCCAATCCCCAGAAACACCGCACGAACCGCTTCGTATTCTGGGTGACAGGCTCCGAGAAATCTCCTCCCTGTGGGGACACTGCCCCGATAATAGAGACAGAGCCGTCTGTTCCATTCAGATTATGCATCATACCTGCCCTTTCATAAAACGCCGAAAGCCTTGAGGCAAGATAAGCAGGGAAACCTTCTTCCGCCGGCATTTCCTCCAAACGTCCGGACAGCTCCCTTAATGCCTCTGCCCACCGGGATGTAGAGTCCGCCATGATCGCCACGTCATATCCCATGTCCCGATAATACTCTGCCAGCGTAAGTCCTGTATAAATACTGGCTTCTCTGGCAGCCACAGGCATATTGGATGTGTTGGCGATAAGTGTGGTCCGGTCCATCAAAGGGTTCCCCGTTCTTGGATCTGTCAGATCAGCAAATTCTTCCAGAACCTGGGTCATTTCATTTCCACGTTCTCCGCATCCGATATAAATGATAATGTCCGCATCCGACCACTTTGCGATCTGGTGCTGCGTCATTGTCTTTCCTGTTCCGAATCCCCCTGGGATTGCTGCCGTTCCTCCCTTTGCAATGGGAAACATGGTGTCAATGATCCTCTGTCCTGTCACAAGAGGAACCGATGCGGAAAACCGCTGGCTTACAGGGCGGGCAGTCCGGATCGGCCATTTCTGTGCCATGGCGACCTCAGTTCTTTTCCCGTTATTTCCCTCCACCACGATCAACGTTTCCTCTATGGTGTAGTCTCCATCTTCTGCAACTGATACGACAGTACCTTCCACATCAGGCGGGATCATACATTTATGGACAATAGCCCGGGTTTCCGGTACTTCTGCAAAGATATCGCCTCCGTGAAGATATTCTCCTTCTTTTACTGTGATATGGGTACTCCATTTTTTTGTCTTATCCAGGGAATCTACGGAAACTCCCTTGGTGATAAATGCTCCGCCGCTCTCGGATATCTTCTCCAGAGGGCGTTCGATTCCATCGAAAATATTATTCAGTATGCCGGGAGCCAATGTTACTGAGACAGGTCCGCCCGATGCGATGACTTCTTCCCCCGGTCTAAGACCGGATGTTTCTTCATAAACCTGTATCGTTGTCCTGTCTTTATCAAGGGCAATAACTTCTCCTACCAGATGTTCTTCACCGACATATACCATCTCCGACATACAGAATCCTGTATTTCCCTTCAAATAGATGACAGGACCATTGATCCCGTAAATTTTCCCGGTATTAGCCAAGTCCCTCACCTCCCTGAAGCATGAACTGATCATATTCATTCTGAAGAGCTGTCTTAAAAGAATGATCGATCAGAATATTTCTGCTGCGGATGACAGAGCGCACCCCGCCTATAAAATCTTCCGCACTGATCGTAAGAAGCACTCCTGTTTTCTTTTCCAAAGCAGACTTTTTCTCCTGATCGGAAGGATCAATATAAATTGTCATTTCTTCCCGCCCGGCAAAATCCAGTGCGTTCTTAATGCAATCCGCAAGAAAACGGTCGTATTCCGGTGTTTTTCTGTATGCTGCGATAAGCTGATGCACCTCATCAAAAATTTTGTCCTTCAGCTCCTGCTGCACTTTGCTCTGCTCCCGCTTCAGATCCAGCTGCGCCTTTGCCATAGCCTGGTTTCTCTGCAGTCTGGCATTGGTCGTCTCTGCTTTGATCCGGGTCTGAGCCTGGTGCTGTGCCTCTCTTTTATGATCTTCAAACACCTTCTCCAATGCTTCTTTATAGGAGCTGATAATGGAATTTCCTTCTGTCCTGGCTTCTTCCATGGATACACTTCGGATGTGTGCGATCTTTTCTTCTAATGTCAAGAGGAATCCCTCCTTATTTTTGATTACTGTCTTATAATTTCAGTCCGATTGCTTCTGTAATATAAGAAGTGATAAAGTCTTTACTGCGGCCGGTTCCGTGCCTGTCAGGAATCTCGATCAGAAGAGGCATCTTTCTCTCCAGCCGGAACTCATCAATGATATCCGGAAATTCTCTGCCGAATTTCTCCGTCAGAAGAACAATGCCTACTGTTTTGTCCTGCAGAACATTCTGGAGCGCATGATAGAGTTCTTCTCTTTCATGAACTACAACCCCATCAACGCCTGCAAGGCGCATTCCTGTATAGGTATCTACATTATCACTGATTAAATACATTTTCATGCTACAGCTGTCCCAGGATCATGAAGGAGATGATCAGCCCGTAAAGGCAGACACCTTCTGCAAGTCCTACAAAGATCAGTGATTTACCAAGAACGCTGGAATCTTCACTGATTGCTCCAAGCGCCGCACTTGCTGCGCTTGCCACAGCGATACCGCCGCCGATACAGGATAAACCGGTAACCAGAGCAGCAGCGATATAGCCAAGTCCTGTCGCCATAGAGGCAGCTTCTCCCGCTGCCTGTGCCGCCTGTGCGTCCATTCCGGAAAACATCATAATGCCTCCGATCACAAACGCTCCGAAAAAGAAAAATACATTCACTCCAAGAGCCCGTTTATACCGTCCCTTGTTCTTTTCCCCGATCAGATAATATCCGAAAGGAATGATAATACTTAAAATCAAAGCTGCAATAAGAATCAGTCTGGCTGCAAGAGTCATATTCGCTCTCCTCCTTCTCTACTTTTTATTGTTTTTCGTCTTTGTATATGGATCAAACGCCCGTCCGCTTCCTTTGTAAAAACGGCTGAACATTTCATAATATTCCAGACGGAGTACCTGAATGCCGACAACCAACCCTTCCATCAGACATACAAACAGGTTGCCGAGGACAATGACTACCCAGTTGGGACTTCCCTCTTCTGCGCCCGCAAGCATCAGGACAACTTCCATCATGGCTGCGTGACTTACGGCAAATGCTCCGATACGGACAAAGGAAAGAGTGTTTGAAAAGTAACTTAACAATGTTTCAAACAGCTCAAAAAAACCTTCCACAATGAACATCGCCTTGCTCTCTTCCATTTTAGCCGTTTTCTTCTTGATCTTATTTGTCAATGGCTCCTTGAAAAGGATCAGAAGCAGAGGCACACCGAACATTACCCCAAGTACAATTCCCGCCGGAGTATTATGTCCTGTCATAAACAGGACGATCACCGCCGCAACCGATGCATAAAACACAAGTCCGGCCACTCCGTTTGCGTCAAACCAGGTGGATGCCGTATCTTTAGCCCTGACCGCATTTATAATATGCAGGATCATCGCTACAATGATCAGTCCCATACCAAAAGCTACCGATACGATAAAGACTGTATTCAGTTTACCTACAAAGGGCAGCGTCGTCATATGATCGATCGGCCTGATCCACAGAGGATCTATGATATTTTCAAAGCCGAAGACACTGCCGAACATAAAACCAAAGATCGTAGAAAAGATTCCGGCTGTCGCTATGATCCCGGCCAGAGGAAGCCTTTTAAAATGATAGATCAAAGCTCCCACGATCACCAGGAGCAGTCCCTGTCCCACATCACCGAACATAACGCCGAAAATAAAGGAATAAGTAAGTCCTACAAACACTGTGGGATCCATCTCATCATGAGACGGAAGGCCATACATACCCACAAACATTTCAAAGGGCCGGAAGATCTTTGGATTCTCCAGTTTGGTCGGAGGCTCCCCGAAATAATTATCGTGGTCATCTTCCACTACAATAAACACTTTATCGTCATCCTTTGCCTCTTCCATGAACTTTTCTACGTCGTCATCCGCCATCCAGCCGCACAAAATATAATAATCTTCTTTTTTATCTTCCACCCTGGCTGCCATCTTGCGCACATCAAAATTGTGAGCCAGCTCCTCCAGGCGTTTTTTTGCTCCCACAAGTTTTGCAGCCTTTTCTGTGAGCAGCTTTGCTTCTTCCTTTTCAATATCGCCGATCTGTTTCTGGATATCAAAGCTTTCTTTTGTCAATTCCTGGCAGACACGCTCAGGTGTTCCCCTGTACGCTGCCGGTATGTCGATCCGCTCAAAATGCAGGGACCGAAATACTGCGTCTACTTTGTGGGCTTCCGCCGGAGAAACAAAGTAAGCGCCGTATACCATACTTTCATCCTGCTGCCCTTTGACAAAAATAGCGCCCAGATCGTTCATCAAAAACTTTTCCATTTTCTGGTACTGCTCTGCAGGAAGTTTTCCAAAACGGTAGGCGATATATTTATAACTTAAAATCTTATCTAATTCCCCGTCAATCGGGCGGAAAGGTTCTATCACTCTCTGTCTGGACTGCACATCTTCCTGCTTTTTCTTCAGAGAATCCTTCTTTGCTTCCATAGCAAGAAATTCTTCATTGGTAGCGCGGATCAATTCAAAAATATCATCCAGCCCCATCTTGGTGTCCGGTTCTATCCTGTCCGAATCTTCCAGAAAGCCGACAAACTGCGTGGCCTTTAAAAGAGCATCTTTATAGGGATTGATCTCCACAAAGGGGCGGAGGTTATCCACTGTTTTCAGCTCGGAAAGCGCTGATTCCAGCTGTATCTCATATCTGGACAAATACAGGTCCATCACCCGGTCAATATCATCCCTCGGCCCTGATATATTGATAAATTTCATCTTAACAATCATGTTTTCCGCCCTCCTATATACTCCAGCGTCTCTTCAGGCGAAACACCATAGCGTACGCATTCTATTGCGGTGGTCAGCTTCTGCAGCTCCTCTTCCTTTAAAAAGAGATACGTATTGACAGAAGCAATGGAATAAGGGTTTCTCCTCCGGTCTGTCACATACAGATAATGCAGGTAATCCGCATACATTCTCTCTATTGTCAGATCTTTTTCAAAGTCATAATGTCTTGCATAAGATGTCTTTTCAAAAGCGCGGTAAAACTCTTCCACCGAAGGAGCCTCTACCATTTCTTTCACCAGATCTGTACTGATCTTATAGTGAACAGGAATGAGAAGTGCATATATGTCTGCAGAAGAAAGACTGAAATATTTCTTTGCCCGATAAATCCACTGAATATTCAGCATATTGATCTTTGCTCCGCAGTCTTTGATATAAATCTCCAGCTCCTTCTCACTCAAAGTTCTCTTTAATATTCCTTTCCGCTCTTTCCATATAGCGGTAAAATAGTACAAATTCAGCGCCAGATCATAATCAAACAAGGTAACGGCACG
The DNA here is from genome assembly GCF_037273965.1 of Claveliimonas sp. NCBI lineage: Bacteria > Bacillati > Bacillota > Clostridia > Lachnospirales > Lachnospiraceae > Claveliimonas > Claveliimonas sp. Next base: position 25,118 of record NZ_JAYAZJ010000040.1, read on the forward strand.
GCCGTTCTGCAGCCTTTTCAGAGGCTCGTAATATTCCGTTCCTTTCAGATTTTCCACCAGCTCGTCTGTCGTTCTTGCGTGGATAAGGCTGTCAATATTGATCTGCGAGTATTTATCAAAAAACATTTTTTTATACTGCAGATCAAAAGGCTCACTGTAATGATTTATGACAATCCTCAGACAGTAATTAATGAGCTCCACTTCATACCGCTTCAGATAAAGCCTGAGAAAACGTCTCTGATCCTGGCTGCCGAAACGGTAGATTTTCGTGTAATCCTTATAAAGCGACAACAGCAGCAGCTTCTCAATATTACCGCGATGGAGCATTTCCGGAGGCATCCCGTCCAGTATCTCCCCATATGAGGATTTTTCCATCAAATATGCCGCAACCTCCGGCACACTCTTCATTGCACTGATCTCTTCAAACTGCTTTGGACTGAGCAGCTTTGCCTCCATTGCACGTATTTTCGTAACGATCCCACTGTAGGCAAGTATATTTCCCATAAGCTACACCTCTGTAATCCGCTTCAGTATTTCCTGTGCATACTTTGTGTGGTTTTCGTCATACTCCTTTAGAAGCAGCCGGATACTGCCGGCATTCGCGCCGGACTGGCCGTCCAGCAGCCTTTTTTTATCTTCCTCCAGCTCCTCCTGAATCTTACTTAATTCACTCTGAGTTTTTGCTTCCAATTCTTTGTCAAACGCTTTTTTTCTTTCTTCATACTCCTTGTCAAGAACCGCTTTCTGTTCCTCTGCGTGGGCCACAATGGCATCAGCAGCTTCTTCAATTTCCGTCAATTTGTTGATAACAGAGTCCATAAAAAGCCTCCTTTTTGTATGAATTGCCGATATACTTTATCATACACCTTTTGTCAAAAAATGCAATGGTTTTTTACCTTCAAATCTTCTGTTTTATGTTAAGATTTCGTTAAAAAGAGACAGGGTATTTTTACCCTGTCCCTGTTTAAAGGAACTCTTTCATATCTTTCATCATATCCTCTTCCAGCTTCACCAGTTTCTGCGCCAGTGACTTGCTTTCTTTGGAAGCTTCCTTATATTTATGGATGTTTTCCGTAATCCCCTGAACGCCCATATTACATCCGTCTATCAAAAGTTTTGCGATCTGTCCGCTGCCTTCATCCATCATAAGTTTTACATTTGTAGTAATCCATGACATAGCGGACGCGGCTGCCTTCACGGAGGGTTCCGCCTTTCCTTCTGCCTCCAGAAGAGCAGCCGCCTCTTTCTCCAGTTCCCTGTGCTTTTTCTTATACCTGCTTACTACATCAGATAACCTGTCATTTTCAATATGCTCCTGTATCTGATTGATACTGTTGATCGCCATCTTGCATCCCTGGCTGCATTCTTCCAGCAGTTTTTCTGTACACACTTCCATATCTGATCCCTCTTTTCCTTTCCGCATAATTCCTTTTCCGCGTTTCCGCAGATATCTCATTCATAATATGAACAAAAAGGGGATAAAATATGTATGCCTTTTCTCAGGATTAAAGATTATATTTATATACTCTGTAAATAAACGATTCTTTTTCCATTGTAAATGACCGGATCAGTTCACCGCTGCTGTCATATTCTCCAAACACTCCCTGCATACCGCTGTCCGCCACAATATTATTTCCGATTTCCTGAACACTGCTCACATACCCTGAGTAAGGAAGCTCAAACCGCTCTGTCAGCTGATAGGTGCCTTTTTCCTCATCCACCAGATATTTATAGAAATAGGAAGCCGTGCCGTCCGAAGCCGAATCCTGTACGCCCGGGATCACGGTCCAGTCAAATTCAGGTCTTGTCTCACTCACGCCGATATTGTTGTTAAACATATAAATATAATACTGGCCTTCCGGTAAAGAAGAATCCTCCACATACGTAATGCTGTGCTGTCCTGCCTGGCTGGGAAAATCACCGTCTTTCTCCAGCACATAGCTGCTGTAGTCCGTATTCTCCCACACTGCCGGATCGCTGATAATATAGTCTATTTGAGGCGAACCATAGATATCTCCTATTTTAATGATAGAAGAGGTTTCCCTAGAGCTTAAAAGGATTTCTTCCTCACCCATCCACTGAATAGTATTAATATGCATCCAGTCCAGCTCACCGTCACTGTTCTCTGTACAGGTTTCTTTATAACTTCCGAACAGATCTTCCAGATCCAGCACCTCCTCCACCGTACCGTCCTCTGAATCCAGTCGGAGAATAATGTCTTCCACGCTGTCCTGGCCTGTGTCACTGGCCAGGATCAAAATATTACCTGCATCATCAAATACATAATCATGGTGCAGTTCATACTGTCCCAGGTCATATACCTGTGTGATCTGGCCCAGCTCATCCATCTGCGCCATCCTTGTCTCCGAGATGCTGTAATACATATTGTCATCGTCAAATAAAATCCGGTGGCTCCGGTAGCCGATGATGGGAACTTCTCCGCGGATCACCCCGTTATTGTCATAATAATACATAAAATCCAGACCGGAACTGTCATTTCCAAGTATGACATACAGACCGTTCTCCAGCTCTTCTTCGCTTGCTCCATCCTGACTTTTCAATACAGTTTCTTCTGTTCCCATCAGACTTCCCATGTCATAAGTGATCGTTTCCTGGTAAGAACTTCCGTCCAGAAGAGAAAAGGTAAAAATAATTTCATTTTGATGATCCGGCACAAGTCCCAGCACCTGATACTCATGCTCTGTCACATAGCTTCCGTCCTCCGTCAGCTGCTGCGTATAATCCGGTATAGTTTCATCTTCTACATGAATGGTACAGCTTACATTTTCTGCCTGCTCACTTTCAAAATATACATAGAGAGACAGCGTATTTGTGCCAAAAGGATTATACTCTACCAGCATGTCGCTCTCGGAATATTCCTTCTCTTCCTTTTTGTCATCCAACTCCTCGCGGATCTCCTCCTGGCTGTCCGTATTATATATCTTCCTGATCTCCTCTTTTTGTAACTGCAGTTTCTGATCCTCAGCCTGTGTTTCTTTATCTTCCGCTTTTTCCCTGTACATGCCCACCGAAACGCCCACAGCGCATGCAATCACACCCAGGATCATAACCGCCGCCGCTATTTTTTCCTTTCTCTTCATAAAAAACCTCACTTTCTTCTTTTTATAATAGAGAAAAAAAGTGAGGTTTTTTTGTTTAAATTATGATTATTCTGTGTCCTCTTCCTGCTGCACCTGCTTCAAATAATCGTGCTCTTTTTTCTTCGGTCTCGGGATCAGCCTTCCGGTAAATTTTCCTTTTCCCCGATTCTTTACATAGAAATATCCGATAACAGAAAACACTACCGCCCCAATAAAATTGACAAACAGATCCTGCATAGTATCAATAAGGCCAATATCCAGATAGCCTCCAAGTCCCAGGCTTTCTCCGTTTATCACTACATCCGTGATATCTCTTATAGCAGCAGGATGATTGCCTCCTGCCGGATCCAGCATAACAGAGCTGATAGAATGAACAACCGTATCTTTCTGCATATCCAGACCGAAAAACCGATCCATGGCAAATTCAAAAAATTCCCAGACCACTCCGATGGTCATGGAAAAGCAAAACGCTCCAAGAGACACATATAAAGGAGACAGTTTAATGGAAAAACGCTCATTCCTGTTCAAAATATCTACCAACGAAAATCCTATCGCCGCCATCAGAAATCCATTTGTAGTATGCAAAGCAGTATCCCATTCCGGTATCTTTATGTAATATGCCTGTATTTCTCCTAAAATTTCCGCCGCAAATATGAAAAACAGCAAAATAATTTCCAATCCGGTGGGAAACTCGATCTTTAAATTCACCTGTATAAAGCTCGGCACGATCAGAAGGATCAATGTGAGTATACAGAGAAATACATTTTCAAAATTCCGGTTAAAGATCTGAAGAATCATTACACAAATGACAAGCGCACGCAGGATCACATACACCAAAAAGGAACTTTTGTGCTCCCGAAGCTCCATCTTAAGCGCTTTGCCCATTGCCTTCCATCTGCTGTTTCCTTTATTCTTCTTCATACGACACATCCTTTGTTTCAAATGCCGGCAAAGCATATCCGTGATCCATAGGTCCGCTTCCCTTTCCCAGATCAAGACCTGCTCCAAGGGCGCCGGAAATATATTGTTTCGCCCTCTCTATGCTCTTTTCCATTCCATAGCCTTTTGCCAGATTGCTGGCAATAGCAGAAGAGAGCGTACACCCTGTTCCATGAGTGTTGGGGTTGTCGATCCTCTCTCCCCTGAACCAGATCATTTTCCCTCTCCAAAAGAGCAGATCATTGGCATCATTCATATCATGTCCACCTTTAATGAGTACGGCTCCGGGATAACGCGTTCCCAGGATGGAGGCTGCCTCCTCCATCTTCTTAGGACTGTCAATCTGAATACCGGAGAGTACCTCCGCTTCAGGAATATTGGGCGTGATCACCGCCGCCAGGGGAAGGAGCTTTGATTCCAGCGCTTCTTTGGCCTCATCCTGCAAAAGGCTGCTTCCGCTGGTGGCTACCATGACCGGATCCACTACGATATTTTCTGCCTTCCACTTCACCAGTTCATCCGCGATCACTTCGATCAGCAGGGCGGAAGAAACCATACCGATCTTGACAGCGTCCGGAAAGATATCCTGAAAGATGCATTCCAGCTGATTCCTCAAAAACTCCGGAGTGGATTCCATAATTCCATATACTCCGGTTGTATTTTGTGCCGTAAGGGCTGTCACTGCACTCATTCCGTACACTCCGTTTGCCAGCATCGTCTTAAGATCTGCCTGAATGCCTGCTCCTCCGCTGCAGTCACTTCCGGCTATTGTAAGCACACTTTTCCTCTTCACTGTTCTATCTCCTTCAGCTGTAAATAATCACAGATATAGATATCTGCCTCTCTGCGTATCTTTTCTGCATCATGGGACGAGGATGCATCCTCCACAGCCACTGTATAGCATCCTGCTGCCCGTGCATTTTGAACCCCTTTCAGAATATCTTCGAACACAATGCATTTTTCCAGAGGAACCCTGATCCTCTTTGCCGCAAGCTCATATACCTCCGCCGTTTCCTTTCCATGCTCTGTCTCTGATGACAGTGCAAATGCCTGGAAATAATCATAAACCCCGTTCCGTTTCAGAGCCGGCTCATAAAGAAGAGGATCCGAAGATGTAGCAGCAGCGATTTTTACTCCTCTTTCTCTTAAAGCCGCAAGATATTCCGCCGCATGAGGCTTAAGCTCCACCTCGCCGGCATACATCCCTTTCGCAATAGCGAACCATTCTTCCATGATCTGAGCTTCACTTTTTTCCATTGCGTATCGCTTCTTTGTATATTCTGCCGCCTGTGCAAAATGCATGGTAAGCAGATCCTGTATGTAGTCTTTTTCAAAGGGAAGCCCGTTGTTCTCCAGGAAACGCCTGTCCACGATCTCCCAGACTCCCATGGAGTCAAGAATCGTTCCGTCCAGGTCGAATACCGCTCCCTCCCAGTCTTTTCCACCGTATGTTATCATGATCCTTCTCTTTCCTGTTTTTTCTGACTTCGAACCGCTTCAGAAAGTTCGCTTGCCGCCCGTTCAATATCATCGGCGGCAATGACTGCTGAAACGACTGCTATTCCGTCAACGCCCGTCCCCTTCAGTTCCGGAAGGGTTTGCTTATTCATACCGCCGATGGCAACGATAGGAAGATCCACCATCTCACGGATTTTCTTTAATTCTTCCACTGTGGTAACATCTGCGTCCGTCTTGGTGCTGGTAGCATGCATGGCCCCTACTCCCAGGTAATCCGCGCCGTCCTCCCGGGCTTTTACTGCCTCCCGGACACTCCCTGCCGACACGCCGATCACCTTGTCTCCACCGAGGATCCTGCGCACAGACGCCGCCGGCAGGTCATCCTGCCCTACATGGACTCCGTCTGCATTTACGGCAAGCGCGATATCCACTCTGTCATTGATGATCAGCGGTATCTTATATTCATCTGTTATTTTTTTTACCCGAAGGGCAGTTTCATAAAATTCCAGAGAGGAGCAGTCTTTCTCCCGAAGCTGCACAACCGTGCATCCTCCTTTCACTGCCTGTTCTACCGCTTCCTCAATGGTGTCTGTGCTCATCAGATCTCTGTCTGTGCACAGATAGAGCGTGTAATCAATTTCCTGTTTCTTCAAATCGCGCCATCTCCTTCACTGTTTTTTCATCCAGTCTGCTCAAAGCATCTATAACAGCCATATGGAAACTTCCGGTTCCCTTTTCTCCTGCCTCCCGGAATGCAAGTTCACCGGCTATTCCCATTGCCGCTACACCTGATGCCGCCGCTGTAAAAGGATCTCCTCCCGCGCCCAGGAAAGCACCCACCAAAGCAGTCGTCATGCAGCCTGTTCCTGTTACTCTGGAGAGCATTGGATGACCGTTATGGATCTTCACCAGTTCTGTTCCGTCCGTAATGACATCCACCGCTCCAGTCAGGGCTGCCGCACATCCCAGTCTGGCAGCCGCCTCTCTTGCCGCCTGCACCGCATCATTTCCAGTATCCCTGTCAGAGCTGTCTACTCCCTTTGTAGATGACGGCAGTCCTGCCACATAGGACAGCTCCGAGAGATTTCCACGGATAACAGAAAAACGGATTTGCCGGGTCAGTTCTCTTACCGTATCGTTCCGAAGCAGAGACGCTCCCGCCCCTACCGGATCCAGAACAACCGGTATCCCGCACTCGTTGGCTTTTTCCCCTGCAAGGATCATCGATTCTATGGTCCGGTGATTTAAGGTTCCGATATTCAGTACCAGAGCCGAGGAAATTGCTGTAATATCCGCAGCCTCTTTCTCGTCATCTGCCATGATGGGGGAAGCGCCGATGGCCAGCGTTACATTAGCACAGTCGTTGACCGTCACATAGTTGGTAATATTATGTATCAGAGGCGAACGGCTCCTTACCTCAGTAAGAAGCGCCGCCGCCTTTTCTGTCATATTCATATCTGTTCCCCTTCTCTTTCTTGCGGATCAGTTAAGAAACGCCTCTACAATGACTCCTTCCGCTTCCTCCTCAGTCATTCCGAATGTCCGAAGCTTGATCAGCTGTTCATTGTTGATCCTTCCGATGGCCGCCTCATGGATGATCGCTGCATCCAGATGACGGGCGTCAATTTCCGGAATGGACTGTACTCTGGCGTGATCCATAATAATGGAATCACACTGGATATGTGCCTGGCATTTGGCTTCTCCGACAGCCCTTGGATGAAATACCTGCACAGAACCGCCCTTTGCCACAGACCGGGAAATAATCTGGGCAGAGCTTCCTTCTCCCTTCATATAGACGGCCATATTGGATTCCGCTTTCTGTTCGTCGTGAGTCATCAGCTTTTCCAAAACATAAAGACGTGCTCCTGCCCCCATTGTCACTTCTGTCTCACGCTGTGTAGAATCCACTCCTTTGATCTGCACTGTATCTAATGTAAAAACAGAATCTTCTTCCATATAAATCTTTGTCACCGGATTGAGCACTCTTGCTCCGGTTCCTTCCCCTTCGCCGTAATGCTTCTCCTCATAACGTACATTCGCACCCTTTCCTACGTGAAATGCGTGGATGCCGTCGTGCCGTGTTTCATTGCATCCGCTGTTATGGATCCCGCATCCGGCCACGATAGTCACATCTGCGCCGTCTGCAATATAGAAATCATTGTACACAATATCTACCATTCCGGACGTACTTACAACAACAGGGATATGCACCTGCTCCCCTTTTGCAGAACCGTCAATATAGACATCTATTCCAGGTTTATCCTCTTTCCTTTTGATCTTAATGTGTTCTGTATCTCCGTGACAGAGTGACACTCCGTTTTCCCGGAGATTGTAGGCTCCCTCCTGCTTAAATCCGGAACTGCTGTCTATCTGTTTCAGTACTTTTTCTGTAATCTTATCCAACAATGTCATTTCCATCTGCTCCCTTCTTTCGTCTGCCTTAACGGATCCTTTACATTTCCTGTTCCATGCAGGCACAACCGGCTCCATCTGTCAAAAGTGTCGGAAGAACTTCTTCTCTTGGCCCGATCTTTTTGATCGTTCCATCTTCAATCACCATGATCCTGTCTGCCATCCGTATAATTCTCTCCTGATGGGAAATCAGCATCAGCATTTGATCTTTCTTTTTATGGATTCTCTCAAACTGCTGTACAAGCATGGAAAAGCTCCAAAGATCAATGCCGGCCTCCGGCTCGTCAAAAATACAGAGCTTATGACTTTTTGCAAGCACTGTCGCGATCTCCAGACGTTTCATCTCTCCTCCGGACAAAGTCCCGTCAATTTCCCGGTTCAGATATTCTTTCGCGCACAGTCCCACTCCACTTAACATTTTACAGCAAACGTGCTCCGGCAATGTCTCGCCTGCCGCCAAAGAAAGAAGTTTATTTACCGTCATCCCCTTAAATCTTGGCGGCTGCTGAAAAGCAAATCCGATTCCCGCTTTGGCACGATGATCGATATCGTATTCGGAAATATCCTCGCCATCCAGAAGGATCTGTCCCGCGTCCGCTTTCTCAATCCCCATCAGAACCTTGGCAAGCGTAGATTTTCCTCCGCCGTTCGGGCCTGTGATCACCAGCATCTCTCCATTCTCCACCGTGAAACTGATGTCCTTTACAATGCTCCTCTCTACGCCATTTTCATTGACCTTAAATGTTAAGTTCTTTACTTCCAGCATATCTGTATTCCTCTCCTTCTTCCACCGTTTTCCAGGTAAAACTTCCATTCTCAAGTATCATATAGCTGTGCGGACTGTTCTCCTTCGGAATAGATACGGAACCCGGATTGATGTAGTATTTCCCGCCAAATTCTTCCAATACCGGCACGTGAGTGTGGCCGTGCAGGAGAATATCCCCTCTTTTCAGCATGGGAGGATTCTTTACATTATGCTGATGTCCGTGAGTGGCAAAGATCATTCTGCCCTCATCATACAGAATACAATACTCTGCAAGAATGGGAAATTCCAGCACCATCTGATCCACCTCTGTGTCGCAGTTTCCTCTGACACAGAGAATTTCTTCTTTTATTTCGTTCAGCATAGCAAGTACTTCCTTGGGAGCATAATCCCTGGGCAGGTCATTTCTCGGGCCATGATAGAGGATATCACCGAGAAGAAGCAGCTTGTCCGCTTTTTCCTCACGGTACCGTTCCAACAAAAGCCTGCAGTAATACGCGCTGCCATGTATATCTGATGCAATCAGAATCTTCATAATATGATCGTCCTTTCCTGTTTGCTGTTTTACTGTGACTTTTAATTTTAACATATATCTCTCTTTTTTTCACCCGTTTTCCCGGGAAAAATTATCTGTTATGAATTTTTCATCACTACACTTTCCACTACATCTGCAATATGCTCGCATTCATCTGCACATTTCTCCAGATAAGTATAAATTTCCCTCCAGGCAATCACATCTCTCACATCATTTTCTTCTGTGTGAAGCCTTCTCATACTGTCAATATATGCTTTATCTGTCTGCTCCTCATAGAAATTGATCTGTATAATACTTTCTTTTAATTTTTTGGAATGCCTGAAATCTGCAAACTCCTGTAAAAGGCAGCGCACCTCCTCGCTGCACTTGATAATGAGATCCAGCATTTTCAGCGCGTCTTCCCTTATCTCTCTGATATTGTTGATGTAAATCCTGATAAAGACTTCTTCAATCTTATCCGTCAGCTCATCAATATTATAGCTAAGAGAGACAATATCTTCTCTCTCGATCGGTGTGATAAACGCTTTTGCCAGCTTGTCCGTCATCTGATGTTTTTTTTCATCTGCCTCATGCTCTATAGCATGAAGAAGATCCAGATTTTTCTCCATCTCATCCGACCGGAAATCTGTTAAAGTTTCCTTCAGAAAATGTGCCGCCCTGCAGGAAAGCTCCGTACACTCTATAAAATTTTCAAAATAAAATAAATCCTGTTTCTTTGACATTTTTCTTCTCCTTATCTGCTTCTCTATAAAATCACCATAAATAGTTTTGCCATTATAAAGCTGATCAAGCCGCATCCCGGGAAGGTAAATACCCAGGTCAGCATCATCTCCTTTACAATATTGAAATTAATGGCAGACAGACGTTTTACTGCGCCCACACCCATAATCGCACTTGTTTTTGTGTGGGTCGTGGATACCGGGATTCCAAACAGACTGGAATACAAAAGACACAGCGCCCCTGCAAGGTCTGCCGAAAAGCCCTGGTATCTGTCCAGCTTCACCATATCCATTCCTACTGATTTAATAATTTTCTCTCCGCCTACACTTGTTCCCATTGCCATAACAATACTGCAAAGGAGCATAAGCCACACCGGTATCTCCATCCCGCTTACCGATGAACTGCCATTGTAAAACGCAATCCCCAGAAACAGAACACCGATAAACTTCTGTCCGTCTTGCGCCCCGTGCATAAAGCTCATGGCTGCAGCTCCTACAATCTGTGCGCCGCCGAAAAAACGATTTGCCCGGCTTCTTTCCATATTCCGGAACAATACCGTGATCAGTCTGCATATGATCCACCCTGTAGCAAATCCCAAAGCAAGACTGAGTACCAGACCGTATATGACCTTGATCCACTCTGCACCGTTGATCCCTTCCACTCCATGGTGAATGGCGATCGCCGCACCTGAAAGTCCGGCAATCAGACTGTGGCTTTCACTGGTGGGTATACCGAAACAGGAAGCTCCCACACTATATATCACTATGGACAGAAGCGCAGCACACAGCCCGATGAGAGCCTCATGAGTCTGGTTACCGAAATCCACCATATTACTGATCGTTGATGCTACTGAACTGTTGATCTGGGTCATCACAAATACCCCAAGAAAATTAAAAAATGCACTCATCCATATCGCTGTCCTTGCCCGAAGACACCGGGTTGCCACACAGGTTGCGATCGCATTGGGAGCATCTGTCCAGCCATTTACAAAAATAACTCCTAATGTAAGCAGTATCGTCACTGCCAGCACAGGACTTCCTGTGATTCCCGTCCAGAAGTATCCAAATGAAATTTCCATATTTTCCCCTTCCAATTACATTTATATATTTCTCTCAAAGTTGTTAATATTATCAACTTTCCCGATTACTACAATAATATCTGACTCATCCAGTCGATATTCCGGCTCAAATTCAATGATTGTTTTATTTTCTCTCTCAATCGCAATAATATTCAGTCCGTGCTTCTGACGCAGCTTTATCTCTTCTATACTGCGGCCTGCCAGTTTTCCGGAAATCCTGATCTGACGAATCTCCACACTGTCATCCAGAGAAACATACTCCAAAAAATTACCTGACAAAAGTCTTCTCCCCAGACGAAGCGCCATATCTCTTTCCGGGTATACTACTTCAGCCCCCAATTTCTTCAATACCGCTCCCTGTTCTGCTGAAAGAGCCTTTGCGATCACACGAGGCACACCCATTTCAATGACACTCATTGTAGTCAGGACGCTGACATCTACTTTTTCTCCGATGCAGACAATTACCACATCACAATTCTGGATCCCCGCCTCTTCCAGAGTTTCCATGCTAAGATCATCCGATACAAACGCATACTCTGTATATTGCCTCATCTCTCTGATCGTACTTTCTTCTCTGTCGATCACGATCACTTCATTATCCGACTGCGCCAGTGTAACAGCCAGAGCTGTTCCAAACCGTCCCAGTCCGATCACTCCATATGTAGCTGTTGTTTTTCTTTTCTTCATCATCCGCCTTGATTCCTTTCTACTTTATTTCTGCCTTTCCCAATCTCTTTATCCGATAGCAATGCTTTCTTCGGAATAGCGTATTGCAGATTCCGGACGACTGATCCACATAGTCAGTAAGGTGAATGCTCCCAGTCTTCCGATAAACATGACCGAAATGATCACCAGCTTGCCCGCCGTACAAAGTTCCGGCGTAATGCCAGTGGAGAGACCCACTGTACCGAAAGCGGAAACTACCTCAAAAAATATCTGGATAAAGCTGCAGTCCGGTTCCAATATGCACATGAAAAATGTAGCGATGCAGACAACTGTTATAGACAGAACGGTGATCATACATGCTTTAGAAACGTTTTTCTGAGAGATTTCTCTGTGAAAAGCACTGACATTTCGTTTCGTACATGCACTTCTTGCTGCCTGTATCATAACAAAAAACGTACTGGTTTTTATTCCTCCTCCTGTCGATCCCGGAGAGGCCCCTATAAACATAAGGATACAAAGTACAAACAAGCCTGCATTGCTGAAAGTACCGATGGGATACGTAGAAAAGCCTGCTGTCCTCGCCGAAACGCTCTGAAAAAACGCTCCAAGCCATGAAATATCTTCTGTCCACTTTAAAAGAAACATTCCTGCCGCCACCAACACTGCACTGGTAACAATCACGATCTTGGAATGAAATGATAATAGTTTAAAACGGCGATGCCGCCCAATATCCAAGATTACAAGGAAGCCGAGCCCTCCTGCCAGGATCAGAAAACTGGTAGTGAAATTCAGCAGAATATTTTCCTGATAAGGAATCAGATTTCTTAATCCTCCCAAAATATCAAATCCGGAATTATTAAAGGCAGCCACTGAATGAAAAATGCTGATCCCGGCTGCATGAAGCGGTTCATAATCCCGTGAAAAGACAAGAAAACTAAGCAGCGCTCCCACCGCTTCAAAACTCACTGTCATAAACAGCACCGCCTTAACCAGACGTACGATCCCCCGATAATTATCAATATTCAAAGCTTCCTTTACCAAAAGCCTGCTCTTGATACTCACTCGTTTGCCGGCAGCCAGCATCAGACCTACACCTACGGAACTTACGCCCAGACCTCCTATCTGGATCAGAACGGCCACAAGCCCCTGTCCGAATGCCGTAAAATGATCCGCCGTATCTATAGCGATCAGTCCGGTCACGCAGACTGCACTGGTAGATGTAAACAAAGCGTCAATAAAAGAAACTTCTGCCCCGCTTCTGACAGAAAACGGCATACAAAGAAGCAGCGCCCCGACAAGAATCACCGCTGCAAAGCCTGCAGTAATAAGGCGGCCCGGAGGCTGCCGCCGAAAAAAACTGTCATTATTCAATTTTCCACCTGCTTTCTTTTTGAAACATACGCAATATACTTCGATCAAATGAAAGCAGCGCGTTTTTTTCCGTCTTTTTTCTGTTGGATAACTAAATCGCACAAGAAACGTGCCAAAGGATAAAAATAAGACTGCAAATATGCTCCATAAACTTTTTTCAGAAAAGCCCACGCAAAAAAGACTGCTGATGCAAAGAAAATCAGACAGAATAATACAGATATTTTAGATAAACCGGCCTTCATTCTCCGGCCGCACTCTACCTTAAGAACCGCCTGGTGCTGCAGAAAATCCCAGGAATCCATACTCTGAAAATCAATATGCTTTCCTGTCTTTGAGGCAACAACCTCCTGTTTCTGTTCATCCGCCACCGAATATTCCAGGCTCTGTACCGGAATTTCCAAGGACACAAAAACACTAATATATATCATACATAAGGCAAGAATTATCTTACAAAATCTGCTATACATTTCACTCTCTCCCGGCTGGAAGGCTTTTTGTTTCACAGGGAAACCTTGCTGCGAACTTTCCTCTCAAATAAAAAATGCGGATGACAGGAATCGAACCTGCACACCGAAGTACTAGATCCTAAGTCTAGCGCGTCTGCCAGTTCCGCCACATCCGCATAATAATAAAAGTTTCTATATAGCAAACCGCTAAAGCCTGCAGATAATAGTTTACGCACCCATCCATCCTTTGTCAAGTAATAATTTGATTTAGATTTAACATAATTTAATTTATATTTACCCAGGCAACTGGGAGGGACAGCTTTCTTCCCGAAGGTTGACGCCGCGCGTTCAAAAAACAGCGGAAAGTCTTTCGATTGGCTTTCCGCTGTTTTTTAATAATGAGCGTGCGGGGATTCGAACCCCGGACAACTTGATTAAAAGTCAAGTGCTCTACCACCTGAGCTACACGCCCGTATAAAACTGGGCTAGTTGGATTCGAACCAACGAATGCAGGAGTCAAAGTCCTGTGCCTTACCGCTTGGCGATAGCCCAATAGCCCTTTCGGGTTAAGGTGGATACAGGGATTCGAACCCTGGGCCTCCAGAGCCACAATCTGGCGCGCTAA
>NZ_JAYAZJ010000041.1:0-20089 GCF_037273965.1 Claveliimonas sp.
TCATGTTTGTTGATGCAGATGACTATGTGGCTAATAATTGGATAAAAACAGGAATAGAACTGGCAGAATCTAAGAATGCAGATATTGTATGTGGAAAAATGCAGCAATGTTATTCACATCCTGAAACACTAGAGACAGATGAAAAATATGAAACCTTATTTTTTACCAAGGAGAATATAAAAAAGGTGCAGTATGATATGTTTTTGGAACATTCGACCTTAATTTCAGGATTAGAATATATAGATTTCGGAGCTTGTGCAAAAATAATAAAGAGAAGTTGTATTGGTGATGTTAGATTTAACGAAGATATGAAGTTAAGTACAGATCAAATATTTTGTCATCAGATACTTAATAATGCAAAATCCTTTGTCTTGACGAATAAGAACGCATATTATTATCTAACTAATCCACAGTCAGTGTCTCATCAAGGAAATCCTGAGGCATTGAACTTAATGATGAAAGCAATGTTAATAGTAAAATCTTTATTATTGGATCAGAGTGTTAAAGATGCTTTTTATTTCCATGTAATTGAAGATTTTCAGAGAGCCTTAGATTCTGTGTATTTTATACAGAATTCTATTAATATAATAAATCTTCGTGATAGTATAAAAAAAGAATTAAAAAGACCAATTGTTAGAGAGGCATTTTCTAATATTGATTATAGGATATATTGGTCGAAACACAAAAAAGTTAGATCGTTGATGCTAAAACACAATTTGTTATTCCTATTTATAATTACAAAAAAAATATATAGAAAATTAAAAAATGCTGATAGGACGTTAATTAAGCATTGAAAAATTGGGTATATGCGGAGAAAGATCAGATATATGAAAACCTATATTTTTATAATGATAATTAATTGAGTGCTAGTAGGAATAGTAGGTATATTCCTAAGGATAAACAAAAATAAATATTAGAAATGTATTACGATCACAATGATTGGGTTTTAGTAAAGAATGGGAGATGCATTGTGAATATTGATAATAAAAAAATAACCTTTCTGTTTTTGTATGAGCATTTAAAACTTGGTGGAATAGAAAAAACAATTATTGATCAAATAAGAGTATATTCTTGTAAAGGAATACGTATTGTTTGGCTTAGATATGGAAGACCAGAAGATATTTATGAACCTTGGAAGCAAGTAATTAACGAATGCAATCTGGAAATAATAGATGTCAATATCAAAAAGAAAAAATGGTTGGATAAGAAAAAGCTAATATTTAGCCCGAACGAAATTGTTTACGCAATCGCATATGAACCATTTGACTTTGTACGTTTAGAAGAACTAGCAAATGAATATTTGAATGAAATAAAACTATTTTATCAGGTGCCGCATTTCGAGGGTAGAGTAAATTATTTAGAAGAATATTATAGTTCATATAGTAAAAGAAAAAAGATAAAATCACAGTTGGCTATTATATATAGAAGATGGTATGAAAACGGCAATATCATTTTCTTTAGTTATAAACATATAGAGGAAATGAGCAAACGTTATAATATTAATTGCTTAAATCGAAAAGATTTAGTATTTCAGACACCAATTGAACCAGAACCATTTGATGAACAATTAGCTTATGAAAGAGCAAAAAGAGAGGAATTTAGAATAATTACGTGTGGAAGATTCGAGTTTCCGCATAAAGGCTATATGTTTGGACTAATAGATTCATATTGTAAATTAAAGAAAAATTACCCACAAATAAAATTAGATATAATAGGATATGGAGTATGTGAAAGACAAATTCGTTCTTATGTAGACAAACTTTCCCCTGAGTATTCAAAAGACATTGTTTTTCGAGGAGCAGTCAGTCCTGAAAAAATAAAGCATTACTTTAATAAAAGCCATATGAATGTGTCAGTTGCATATTCACTGCTAGATGGTGCCAAAACGGGATTAGTTTCTTTGCCTGCAAGACACTATACATATGATTGCGAAGTGTATGGGTACTTATCTGATGAAATTGGGAACTATCTAGATAATCGAGAAGGTGAAGCGGTCGATAAGTATATTGAGGACTTGATTAACATGGAACCGGACGAATATATTTTATTATGTAAAAAATCATATCAATATGCATTGAATAATTTAGAATATGATCCGAATTGGTTATTTAAAAAGAATAATTTATATAATAACTATTATAGTAGAGGTGAAGTGAGATATTTTAAAAGAATTGAGAAACATCATGTTTTAAAAGCATGGCTGTATAAAAATTTATATAATATTTCAAGAGAACTTGGTGTATATAAATGGCTAAAAAATGTAAAAAACAAATTATCAAAGGAAAATAAATAATGAATGGAAAAAAAGTTATATCTAATATGATATGGCGTTTTGCTGAACGGAGTAGTGCACAGATAGTTACATTTCTGGTTTCTATTGTACTCGCTCGAATTTTGGATCCGTCAGTTTATGGAACAGTAGCTTTAGTTACTGTATTTACAAGTATATTGCAGATCTTTATTGATTCAGGGTTAGGTAATTCATTGATACAAAAAAAAGATGCCGATAATATTGATTTTAGTACTGTGTTTTACACTAATATTTTATTTTGCTTACTCATATATTTGGTTATGTTTGTGTGCGCTCCATTTATTGCGAAATTTTACGGTAATAACGACATGACATTAATGCTTAGAGTGTTAAGTATTACAGTTATTATTGCAGGTGTAAAAAATATTCAACAAGCATATGTAGCTAGAAATCTTTTGTTTAGAAAATTTTTTTATTCTACTATAGGAGGAACAATTTTTTCAGCTTTTGTTGGGATTGGAATGGCTATTTTAGGATGTGGACCGTGGGCATTAATTTTCCAACATCTGTCTAATACGTTAGTGGATACTGTTATTTTCTGGGTAACAGTAAAATGGAGACCTAAGAAGAGCTTTTCATTTAGTAGATTAAAGATACTCTTTACATATGGATGGAAGCTATTGGCATCCGCGCTGCTTGATGGCATTTATAATAATTTAACATCTTTAATTGTAGGGAAAAAATATAGTTCAAAAGATCTAGCATATTATAATCAAGGACAGAAGTTTCCTATTATTATAGTAACTAATATTATTACATCAATAGATAGCGTTTTACTACCAGTAATGTCCAATGAACAAGATAATAATTATAATATAAAAATGATTACGAGAAAGTCATTGAGAATTGGTACTTTTATTATGGCTCCATTGATGATAGGATTGTCCGCTTGTGGTAATAATCTAATCAATCTTATTTTAGGGGAAAAATGGATTGATTCGGTTATTTTTTTGCAAATTTTTTGCTTTACATATTTATTTTGGCCTGTGCATACAACAAATTTGAATGCGATAAAAGCATTGGGGCGCAGTGATTTGTTTTTAAAACTTGAGCTTATCAAAAAACTAATTGGTGTGATATTGATTTGTATTTCTATGAATATTGGGGTAGTTGCTATTGCAATAAGTATGTTAATTAATAGTTTGCTTGCGCTAATTATTAATGCGTTTCCTAACAAAAAATTATTAGATTATGGATATTTAGAGCAAATCAAAGATATTGGTCCATCGATTATTATATCACTAATAATAGGAATAATAGAGTGGGCGATAGGTTGTTATATACAGATAAGTTGTGCGATAGAACTTTTTATTCAAGTAGTAGTAGGTGCATTATCATATATCATCTTAGCTAAAATATTTAAAATTGTAGAAATGGAATACTTATTTAATATAATAAGAAAGAGGAAAAAGAGTTGTGGATAAAAAAATATTAGTTACAAGATCTTCAATGCCAGAATTTCAAGAGTATATAGATGAAATTAAGCCTATATGGAAAAGCCATTGGCTAACAAATATGGGAATTAAACATCAGGAATTTGAGAGTAAATTGGTTGATTATATGGAAATAGAAAATGTCGAACTTTTAACAAATGGACATATGGCTTTGGAATTGACGTTACAAGCACTAAACTTGCATGGTGAAATTATAACGACTCCTTTTACTTTTGCATCAACTACTCATGCAATTGTGAGAAACGGGTGTGAACCTATTTTTTGTGATATCGATCCTACAACATTTACAATTGACACAAACAAGCTAGAAGAGTTAATTACGGATAGAACATCTGCAATTTTGCCAGTTCATGTATATGGTAATATTTGTAATATTGAAGAGATTGATAGAATAGCAAAAAAGTATGGCTTAAAGGTTGTTTATGATGCAGCACACACATTTGGGGAAAAGTATAAGGGACGAGGGATAGGTTCCTATGGAGATGCTTCTTGTTTTAGTTTTCATGCGACAAAAGTTTTTAACAGTATTGAGGGAGGGTGTGTTTGTTACTCAAATTTGGATTTTGGGAAGGAATTGTATAGATTGAAAAATTTTGGAATAAAAAATGAGGAAATTGTAGATGGTGTTGGTGCTAATGCTAAAATGAATGAGTTCTGTGCGGCAATGGGACTCTGCAATCTGCGGCATGTTGATGATGAAATTAATAAGCGTAAGATTGTTGTTGACAGATACAGAGAGATATTAGAATCAATTGACGGAATTCAGTTAAATGTAAAGCAAGATAAAGTGAAAAGTAATTATGCATATTTTCCAGTGGTTTTTGATGAAAAGGTATTTGGGGCAAGCCGAAATGAAGTTAAATTAGCTTTAGAAAAAAATGGGATTAGTGCAAGAAAGTATTTTTATCCATTGACAAATACATTTGATTGTTTTCATGGAAAATATGATGTAGCGAAAACTCCAGTTGCATTGAAGATTTCTCTACGTGTTTTAACGCTCCCATTATATGCAGGATTATCCTTAGATGATGTTGATACAATATGTGATATTATTCTTGATTGCAAGAAATAAGAGGTATTACTAAGTGCAGACTTTAGTGTTTTATAGGGAGGTAAAAAAGAAATAGTGACTAGTTTTTATACAGAAAAGGAACTTCTTAAACTAGGTTTTAAGTCAGTTGGAAAAAATGTTTTAATTAGTAAAAAAGCAAGTATTTACAGTCCATATAACATTTCAATAGGAGACAATGTCCGAATTGATGATTTTTGTATTCTTTCAGGAAAAATATCTATAGGTAATTATATTCATATTTCAGCATATACATCTTTATTTAGTGGATATGAGGGGATTGAATTGGAGAATTTTGTTACGGTTTCTTCTAGATGCGCTATTTATTCAAAAAGCGACGATTATTCAGGAAAATATATGACAAATCCTATGGTGCCAGAAAAATATCTGGGTGTATATGATAAAAAAGTTATACTCCATAAACATGTAATAGTTGGTTCCGGATCAACAATTCTTCCTGGTGTAGAGATTGGAGAAGGAACTGCAGTAGGGAGTATGGCATTAGTGCGTAAGTCGCTCGAACCTTGGGGAATTTATGTAGGGATTCCTTGTAGATATCTTAGACCAAGAAATAAAAAAGTCTTGGAATATGAGCAAGAATTTATGTGCGAATATGGGGAGTAATCCCAAATTTGTGAAAAGCTTTTAACTAATGTAATAGAGGCTGACTAGCTGCGGGTCTGTCTTATGGAAAGGAAAAAAGGTTTCCCATAAAAGGTAACTCTTATCGAGATAGTGTTAAGATTTTGTGAAATTAATTATATGTTATTTTACTGTTAAAAAAGTATACAAAATTAGCTAAGATTGAAAGAAATATAATACCGCTAAAACTATCCCGTTTTATATACATATTACGGCAAAAAAGCAGGCGGAGATTTTGAAGTAGCTGCATCCCAGAAATCGGATGAGGATAGGAGAAGCGGCATAAACTATATTTTATCATACTATTACAGACAAACAGATCGACTGAATGATAGGCGGTTTTTTTTGCGTATGTAAAAATAATTATGATTTTAAAATTATGTCAAACTACTAGACAATCCAATCTGCATATGTTAACATATATCTAAAGCATTATATCTTCACAATCTTTTGTGTCTTTCACAGGAAGCGGCAAGCGTCTTAGTTTTGTTTCCTGTATCTTATTTTCTAAATACAATGCCCTCGGAGATTTCCGGGTTCTTCTAAATAACCTGGTGACAAAGAGGTGCAAAGCCTTGTAAATATTGGAAGAAAGAGGATTTAGAGATGGATACTTCTTAAAAAGTGTATAATAACCAGACCTGACAGTCGATACTTTCAAAAATCAGGTTGAAATGAGACTATTAATAACTGCATAAACCATCAATAACAGATCGCAAGAGGCTTTAACAGGCCTTTTTTTCGTGGATTTTTTTATATATCACCTCCAGAGCTGAGACCATGGCGGCCCTAGTCAGAGCAGGCCATGCTCTTTCAGGACGCGCTCGTAGTCGTCACACAGGCCCTGAAGATAGCTGATATCCACACGAAGGTCCGTGATCAGATCCTTCAGATCTTCATGGCGTTCCTTTAGGCGTGTCACGGGATCCGGGATAGCCACGTCCAGCCTGCCATTTGCATAGGATTGACAGTACATACAGATCATGTCCTCAAGGGCGGAAGCCGTGTTGAAATCCTCATAGGGTTCATCCTCAAAGTGGACGAGGAGCCAGTCCTCAAGTTCTTGTGGAAGGTTGAGATTGTTATTGTGTGCGCAGCGGCGCAGGAAATTTCTGTCGGGGATCATAAGAGTATCTCCTTTCCGTCCCGGGCTTTTTCCATAATGGACAGCGGGTCATTAGAAAGCCTGAGTTTTCCACAGGTAAGAAGGATCCGTTTGCGGAAACCTTCGAAGCTGTGCAGGCCGAAGGCCACCCGTTTCAGGACCTTGACCTTGTTGTTCAGGCCTTCACTAAGGCCATTGGATTTGCCGTATTTCCAGCTGTTCTGGATGTAGCCCCGCCAGTGGCGGATGGTGCAGGCGGCGGAGTGGATCTCCTCCACCTCGGAGGCAGCAAACTGTCTGATCCACTCTGTCAGCTCCTCGTACTGGACGGAGTAAGGAAAGGAAGCCAGGATATCATGGAAGAACTGGAGGGCTTCATAAGCTTCCAGAAGATCCGGGGCCACGTCAAAGGCATCCTGGAGGCGCTGCTTGTTGTCGTGAAAGCGTGAGCCCCAGTAAGCGACCTGATTGTACTCTTTCGTTTTCAGGAGTCGGGCGATGCTTTTTACCTTTTTCAGGCTCTCTGTATCCCCGGCGTCCTGAAACAGGTGCTGATGGCGGAGCCTCACATCGTCCACCATTTCATTAAGACGCTTGACAACATGGAAGGGATCAATGCAGATCCGGGCGTTTGGAAAGTTCTTCCTGGAGACAGAGACAAAGCCGTTGCTCATGTCGCAGCAGAAGTATTTGACCCGTTTCCTCTGTTCTAAAGAGAACTGGTGGAAGTACTTGTTCAGATAGACGCCGGAGATCTGATCCATTACATCGATGACGGAATGGGAGTCACCATCGGACAAGGTACAGTGATATTTGTTGCGATACCAGCGGCGATGTTTAGAGCTCCACACACCGCTGTTGCCTTTGAATTCATCAATACAAATGGTTTCAGGGAGTTTGGCTGGCCTGCCAAAGTGGATGGACTGAAAGACAGACTGGACGGTGCTCTGGGGGACATGGTTTCTCCTTGCAACCTCGGAGAAGGCGAGAGGCTGTATCAGGTCCAGGAGGATGGAGTCATAGAGAGCCTGCGTCATACGCAGGGAAGGATGGATCCAGTAGGGAGTCTCATAGAACGAGGAGTGACAGTCCTTGCACAGGAGCCTGCGCTTGTGGAAAGAGACGACGGTACCGTGATGATTACAGGGGATGTGCCTGACGGTCTGCAATGTACCGGAGTCCTTGATGACACAGTCATTAGAACCGCAGTGGGGACACAGTCTCTGACTGGCTGTAGGTACATCGAGAGAGATGAGATCGTAGTCCTTGAGGACCTGGATGCTTTTGATAGTTGCTTCCTGTGGCAGTTTTGCCAGATAGTTAGATGTTTTCATAGTCGTTTCAGACCTCCTAAGAAAGATTTGCCCAAAAATCAACAGGCAGAAGAAGTTTTTGGATATTTTCGTCATGCCTGTGATTTTAGGTGCAGGATTATCATATCACTGGATAGCTGGAACGACTATGGAAGCATCTAACATGGCGATCAAAGCTATGAGAAGCTTCAGAAATACCTGGTGAAGCTTTAGGAAAATCTGGTGATTGAGATAAGGGACACCAGTAAACAAAGGAGAGCTCCAGTGAAATCTGGTGAACACCAGGAAAACGAGAAGATTTAAGGGGACACCAGGAAAGCAAGGAGTTCTTCTAAATAAGCTGGTGAAACAATAAAGAACACCGGGGAATTGAGGAGAAACACCAGAAAAAGCTTTAGAGCCGATTTCCGGAGTGTTTTCGGATTATCGGATGAATCTGCTGCAGGTGAGGGAGTCATCCCAATATCATTTTGATAATGAAGATGTTCAGACTATTTTTGAAATCACCAGATATATTTATCAGGGTGAATTTGCTAAAGTGAAGAAATTTTACGGAGAAAAAACAGTGAAATCCGATGTGGGAGCAGTGATTGGAGTTATGACAGACAGCAGCTTGATTGTTGAAGAAGCCTTGGAGAGTGAAGGAGGAATGAATATGTGTACGGCATTAGAGAAACTGAAAGAAAAGGGCCGCGAGGAGGGAAAGCTGGAAGGAAAACGAGAAATGATCCTTGCTTTTCTGAAAGCAGGCGCGGACACTTGGATGATCAAAAAAGCCAGTGGGTGGAGCGAGGAAGAAATTGAAGCAATCCGCCGTAAGATGGAGTAACGGGAAGAGCGGGGATTGCTAATTTTCCGCTAAAGTGTCAGGTCAGCGGCCATAAACTCTATTGCCCTTTTATCCTGCAGGTATTATAATTTTATTATTGTTTGTTTTATAGCAATATTGGCAGATATTGCTGCAAATTATGACAAAAGACAACAGCAGAGGCAGGTAAGGAAAGTGACAGATAAAAGAAAGACAGAAAGTAAAAAATTCGGAGAAGAGCTTAGAAAGCTGATGCATCTTGCCGGATTGAAGGAGAGAGAGCTGGCAAATTTTATTAACTATGATATTACTTCCATCAGCAAGTGGATGAATGGAGCTAAGCTGCCCTCCAAACGGAACCGCAATGAGATCATTTATGCACTGGCGGAGTGCTTTGCACAGAATATGAAAGATGTGGGTGCAGATGCGGCAGAGATTGCGGAGGAACTTTTGAACGCCTGTAGGAAGGATGAATTGTTTAAAGAGATGGAGATACAGGGAACTTATTCTCTGTCTTTTGTGGACAGCAGAAAGGATTTCTTTGATGTGCTTGAGAAGCTGTTCCGTCAGGTCAGCGCGCTGGACGACCACACTGTTGAGATTGCCGCCTCCTTTAATGTACTGGAACATCTGGGACATCGGTTTTATGAGCTGCTGCAGAAGCTGCCGTCTGCCGGAACAAAGAGATTCAGCATGAAAATGTGCATGAATATGCCGGAGCAGGAAGTAGAAAACAAGCTGTACTGTGATATGCTCCTGAATATTGTTGCGGGCTATGAAAGAGCGGAAATTTCTATTGTTGCTGCAAAAGAGCAGACGCCATGGATCATCGTGGTGAATGGATTTTTTTACATACAGATCCTGTATCAGAAAGAGGATGATTTTGCAGCCTGCTTCAGCACGGATCCGGAAGTGGCGTCTATGTTCCGCAGAATCGGGAGAGAAATTTTTGAGAATGCCGAGCAGGTTTTGAGCTATGCTTCGCCGGAAAATTTAAGAAAAACGAATGTACAGCTGGATTCTTATTCCTGCCGCCGGCAGAGATTGTTTTTCAATGAGGCACCTGCTATGCTCCTGCCGGAAAATGTAATGGAAGAACTGGCAAAGCAAAGTGAGAGTAAAGATTATTCGGATTATTTAAGGAAGCTGAAGAAAGTATTTTCTTCCTATACATATAATGCCAGAGTGGATCTTCTTTTGTTTTCCTCGGTGATCAGCGAGTATATTGCAACAGGAGAGTTAAGCCTGGGAAATGTGCCGCATCATCTGACAGAAAAGCAGGTGAAAGATCATATTAACTATATCAGCAGGTGTATGGAGGAAAATCATGGTTTTAAGGTTTATGTTCTGCGGGATACAGTGAATGAGTCAGAGAACCTTAGAATGTTTCCGTCTATATTCATTGATACGATGGCGGTAACGCTGGAAAATTCCAGAAGGAAGCCGAATGAAAATTACCATATTTCCATGTACCCGCAGATCATAAGAGTGTTTGAAAAATATTTTGATGCCATGATACAGCGTCCGGATTGTTATGAGCTGACTCCGGAAGAACTGCGCCGGTATCTGTAGACATGTCAGTATCTGTAGACATGCTGGTATCTGTAAAGATCTTGTACCTGGATAATGAGAGAAATGATGAGGGGAGTTGAATAACTTGAATTCAACTTCCCTTTTTTTGACCCCATTGACGTTTCGGAACGACTGTCCGATTCAATTGAATATAACCATCAAAATGCATTATAGTAAATTCAACAATAAAAAAACAGGAAAATATTCAGAAAAAAGGAGGGGTTACATGGAAGAGAAAAAAGTCAGCATATCCCAGGTGATTGCTATAGGCGGAGCGTTTATGGGATTTGTTATCGGTTCAAGTTTCGCTTCCGGGCAGGAGTGCATGCAGTATTTTACCGGCCACGGAGTGTTGGGAAGTATAGGGGCAGGAATTATTGCGCTTCTGCTGTATGTATGGTTTGTTACTGTGATCGTGGAAGACGGGCGGAAACTTAAGCTTCACAATTCAGGCAAGATGTTTAATTTTTACCTTGGAAAGTATTTAGGGTTTGTTATGGAGTGGTTCACGCCGATCATGCTGTTTTTTGTATATTCTACGATGATATCAGGAGCAGGATCTACGTTTGAAGAGTATTATGGCGTCAATGGAAATTTTGGCCGGGCCTTCATGATCATTGCTTCTCTTCTGACCGTTCTTCTGGGGCTGAACAAGCTGGTAAAAATCGTGGGATATATTGCTCCGGTGCTTCTGGCTGTGACGATTCTGATAGGCGTTATCTCTATTGTAAGTAATCCGGCGGGAATTGCAGAGGCAGATGAGACATTGAAGCATGTGGAAGTAAACAGCAACTTCAGTAACTGGGCGCTTTCCGGATTCATGTATGGCGCTTACACAGTGACCGGGGTAGTTCCCTACCTTGCTGATATTGGAAAGTCTACAGCGACTAACAGGAAGAATGCATTACTGGGCGGAATTTTTGGAGGCGGAGCATTTTTGATCGCAGTTATGATCCTGAACTTCGGACTGCTTGCAAATCTGGGCGATGTTTATAATCTTGAGATTCCGTCTCTGTTTGTGGCAGCGTCAATTCATCCGATTTTCGGACAGATATTTTCTGTTCTTCTGATCGGGGCAATCTACACTACTGCAGTTCCGATGCTCTATACAGTATGTAATAAAATTTCTTCTGACTCCAAGAGTACACCATATCGTGTGGCTGCAATTGTGACGGCGATTGTAAGTATATTTGGAGGGCAGCTGTCCTTTTCCACTATGATCAGCATTATCTATCCGATTTCCGGATATGCGGGAGTTGTCATTTTTGCAGGAATGATCTATACAAAATATATTAAGAAAAAGAAATACGAAGAGTTTGACGAAAATGATGTTGTAGGAAAAGCCCAAAATTAAAAAGTGAAAAAGGTATATGATTTCGTGGGGTGAGATCAGAAAGGAGACCAATATGAGACAATATGAAGATGGAAGAGCGTTTGCGCAGAAAAAGGATCAGGAAGATCCGTTGAAGGATTTCCAGCAGAGGTTTTATAAGCAGGAGGGTGTCATTTACATGGACGGAAACTCTCTTGGACTGTGCAGCAAAGATGCGGAAAAAGCGCTGATGAATGCGCTGGAAGTGTGGAAAAAAGCCGGAATTGATATGTGGGAGAAATATGATTACTTCCTGTATCAGGATAAACTGGGAGCAATGTGTGCGCCCCTTGTAAATGCGGATCCGGAAGAGGTGACTATCTGCATGAGCACAACAATGAATGTGCATCAGGCGATTGCTACTTTCTATAAGCCGACTCCGGAAAGAAATAAGATTATTATGGACGACTTGAATTTCCCGACAGACCGGTATGCGGTATACAGCAATATCCGCGTACATGGATATGATCCGGATGAATGTCTGAAAGTGGTAAAGAGCCGGGACGGAGAATATATTTATGAGGACGATGTGATTGAAGCGATGACAGATGACGTATGCCTTGTTCTTCTTCCTTCTGCTCTCTACAGAAGCGCACAGCTCATTGATATGAAAAAGATTGCAGACGCTGCACATGAAAGAGGAATCTATGTAGGATTTGACCTTTGCCATTCTATTGGAGCAGTTCCCCATGATTTTAAGGAAATCCAGCCGGATTTTGCAGTGTGGTGTACATACAAATACCTGAACGGCGGCCCGGGAGCGATTGCAGGTCTGTATATCAATAAGAAACATTTTTCCATGGAACCGGGACTTGCAGGATGGCATGGAAACAGAAAGGATACACAGTTCAATCTGGAGCAGTATTTTGAACATGCAGAATATGCAGGAGGATGGCAGACAGGAACACAGCCGGTTCTTTCTATGGCGCCATTGGAAGGAAGTCTTGAAATGATCAAAGAAGCAGGCCTTGAAAATCTGCGGAAGAAATCCCTGGATATCACAGAATATCTGATGTATCTGATCGATACCAGACTTTCAAAATATGGATTTTCTGTAGGAAATTACAGGGAAGATTCCAAACGTACCGGCCATGTTGCGCTGGTGCATGAGGATGCGATCCGCATCAATGCGGCAATGAAAGCAAGAAATATTATTCCGGATTTCCGGTTCCCGGATGTGATCAGACTGGCTCCGGTTCCACTTTATATCTCCTATACAGAGGTGTATGATATGGTAGATATTATTGTGGACATTATGGAAAAGAAAGAATATGAAAACTTTGCAAATAAAAGAGGGACCGTGGCGTAAGCCATGGTCCTTTTAAGATGCGGGAGTTTTAAGCGGCAGAAGAGGTTTCAGGATCTGACAGCAAGCAGCTCTTTTTCCAGTTCATCCATGTTTCTGGGGACAGGCAAAGAAGGATCAGCTATCCCCCGGCTGCACAGAAATTTATGGAGACGGATCACGGAAGGAAGTTCCAGGTTCGTCTCTTTTAAAAGTTCTTCATCTGTAAGCGCTTTGTCAGGACGGTCCTGACTTAGGACGCGTCCGTTTTTTAAAAGGATGACCTCATCGGCCCATTCCAGTGCATAGTCTGTATTGTGAGTTGCCAGGAGAACAGTCATGCCGGATGTACACATTTTGTCAATCTGCTGGTGGATGATCCGGGTGTGGACAGGATCCAGGGCGGCAAAGGGCTCGTCCAGGATCATGATTTCCGGTTTCATTACCAGGATGTCTGCCAGCGCCACCTGCTTTTTTTGTCCGCCGCTTAAAGCGTGGGCGGGGCGGTGGCGAAAGTCTGTGATCTCAAGTGTTTCAATGATATTTCCTACCGCTTCTGCGGCTTCTTTTTCCGGAATGCCCAGATTGAGAGGCCCGAAGGAAATTTCCTGATAGACGCTGGCGCAGAAAAGCTGGGTGTCGGGATTTTGAAAGACGATTCCCACTTTGCTGCGAAGTTCCAGCAGATTTTTTTTGCTGTAAGATACCGGCTGTCCCTTGAAAAGGAGTTCTCCCTGATCCGGTTTTAAGATTCCGTTGCAGCATAAGAAGAAGGTGGATTTTCCGGAACCGTTGGCTCCCATAACGGCGATCTTGCTGCCGCGGGCGACGGAAAGAGAGAGACCGTTTAAGGCAGGAGAGGATGAGTCCTCATAGGAATAAGAAAGGTTTCGGGCTTCCAGTATGATATCTCTCATAAGATTACCTCCACATTCTGAAAAGTATTTCTGATAGCCTGGCGTCAAATACAGTGATCAGGAAAAGAACCCCTTCAAATAAGATGAGCCAGAGGATTTCTTTGCGTCTGGCAGGATGCTGTTCTTTTAAAACATGGATCCTGCCATTATAGCACCGGGCTTCCATCGCGTCGTATACAGCGCTGGCCCGCCGGATAGAAAGTATAAAGAGGGAGGAGGCCAGGAGCCCGTATGATTTTATGGAAGTGCTCAAATTCCTGTTCCCCAGCCGTGAGCGCTGGGAACAGGAAATGGAGGAAGCAATTTCCAGCAGGAGAAAAATGAACCGGTAGATCAGCATCATAAGTTCAATGATGAGCCAGGGGATATGCCAGGATTCCAAAACGGAAACTATGTCTGTCACAGGAGTGCTAAGGGACAGGAAATACAGACAGGAAACACAGGCAAGGGCAGTGAGAATGAGCTGGATCACCTGAGAGATCCCTTCCCAGCTTCCGCCTATGTACCAGGAGCCCACAGGAAGGGCAAAAGCATCGAGGGGAATGGGAGAGATATTTATCATAATGGCCGCTGTGCTGACCAGCAAAAAGGCGCATGGGATCTCCATCAGTTTCCGGTAGCAGCGGGGAGAAATACCGCCTTTTTTTATGGTAAGACAGGATGATGTAAAAAGGACGATCAAGGCCACAAGGACAGAACGGCTGATGATACAGAAGCACAAAGAGGCCAGAGAGAAGAAGACCTTCTCTCCGGCATTTGTATATCGCAGTTTGGATGTATAGCATAATTTATCAATAAGTGACATGGAAACAGCCTCCTGACGGATACGAACACTAATCTTCGGTTGGATCCGTATCCTTCATCCATTTTTTTCGTTCTACAAATCTTCCCATGAAAAATGCGATGATCCCTACGCCGATACCGGTCTGCAGGCAGAAGATCAGACTTTCTATTTCCCCTGGAAGTTCCCCGCCAAGAAAGGTTTCAAGGACAGGCGTGAACCAGGGCTCATAGGTTTCTCCCTGTACTTCTTCCACCATGATGCTTCCGGCGTCGTCGGATCCGCCAAAGTCGGCGTCTTTTCGGAAAAACAGAGGGGAAATCACCAGAAGAACAGCGAGGATCAGTAAAAGAATGACGGTTCGTTTATTTTTACTCATATGTTTTTGCCTCCTTATGATATCCGATCAACTTCAGCTCAGGCTGTGCATAGGTTTCCAGAGCAATGACGATGACAACGGTCAGGATTCCCTCGATGACGGCAAGCGGAAGCTGTGTGGGAGCAAACACACCCAGGAATTTTACAGCAGATGTGAGGAATCCGCCCTGCTGGGACGGATAGGCAAGCGCCAGCTGAACGCTGGTAATACAGTAGGTGAAAAGATCACCCAGGGCAGCGGCAAGAAAGATGCTGACACGCCGGTTTATTTTGAGCTTTTTGCAGATCGTATAGATGAGCCAGGATAAAATGGGGCCTGCAACAGCCATGGAGAAGGTGTTTGCACCAAGAGTAGTAAGCCCTCCGTGAGCCAGGAGAATTGCCTGGAACAAAAGCACAATGAGACCCAGAATGCTTACAGCGGAAGGACCGAATAAAATGGCTCCCAGTCCTGTACCTGTCATGTGGGAACAGCTTCCGGTTACGGAAGGGATCTTCAAAGAAGAAATAACGAAAATGAATGCTCCGGACATGGCAAGAAGAACCAGCGCTTTCCGGTTGGACGCAAGTGTTCGGCGAATAGAGAAAAAGCCGGCTAAAAGAAACGGAAGACAGATAACGCCCCAGGCGATGCAGGAACCGCCGGGAAGATAGCCCTCCATAATATGCATGGCATGTGCGCTGGGCGCTGTCCCAAAGGACAGGGCCAGGACAGCTGTGAAAGATACCAGCATTTTCTCATAAACTGTCATGGATCGATTTGTCATAAAATGCTCCTCCTTTAGATTATATTCTACAGTCAATAGAAATGCCCCTGTCGTGGGAAGAACAGGGGCACCAAAAAGAGAAGCAAAAGAACGAAAACTCTGCTTCCTTTATACCTTGTGTCATACTCCGTGACAGACGGCAGTTCCATACAGACAGGCAGGTCTTCTGACTTGGATATCATCACGGTTTTTCCCTTCCCATATCTATTGCATATCACGGCATAAGATACAGTGGCATAATAAAAATCGTTCCTTCCTTACAGCGGCGGGACCGTACAGGATTTGCACCTGTTTCCCTATTATCCTGTACAAGGCTGCACACACAGACTTTACAGGCACCTGAATGTATTTAGTTTTACTTTTAACAGGATACAGAATAGCATGGCGTTTTTCAAAAGTCAAGCATTCCTGAAAATGCTCCTGCTCATTTTAAGAGACCGCTGCCCAGTGCTTCCAAGATATCAGAAGGAGACTTTGAGCGGGCATAGATCTGCAGGTTCGGTTCTGCAATATCCCAGAGATAATGGGCGTCCGAGCTGGAGAGGATCCGGCAGTTTTCCAGATAGGGGTGTTCCCTTTTCAGCCGGTGCAGGTTCTTCATATCCTTCAGTTCCGCACAGGAAAAGGTACTGTTCGGCGGAATTGCTCCCAGATTGGAAATCAGGCTGGTAGAGGACTTGTCAAGATGGGCCGGAAAACAGATGCCGCCAAAGGAGTCAGCCAGCTTTCCCGTTTCATCAAAAGGGATGTCTGTGGCGCTGATCAGAAGTTTATCCAGGGATCCGGACACTTTGTCATTTTCATCTACGATCAGCTGCGTGCCGAAGATTTCCGGGCGGTTTCTTACGGGAAGAAGATGCTCATACACATAGGCGTCAAAGGAAAGGGCGCGACCGAGGGAGGCAAACAGGAAAAGGACATGGATCTCTTCTGATGTAGTGAGTTCCATGCCGGGAAGGACTGTGATTCCCAGGCGTTTTCCGGCCTCTATGGCAGCAGGGCAGTTCCTGCAGGAATTGTGATCCGTAAGTGCAATGACATCCAGATTCTTGACAGCGGCCATGCCGGTGATGTTGGAAGGGGTCATATCGTCATCTCCGCAGGGCGACAGGCAGGAATGGATGTGCAGGTCATAATAGAGCGGGATCATAACAGCTGATGAACCTTCAGCGCGGCTTCAAAGACAGGAAGATCCGTGGAAAATACTGCGATTTCCTGCTCTTTGGCACACTGCATATCGTCCTCTGTAAAAGAGGCCCCTTCCGCAAGGACGATGCAGGATACATCTGCAAGAGAAGCGACAGCCAGGGTGTTCCGGTTGCCGATGACTGTGACCCAGGCGCAGCCGGAAGGCGCTTTCCCCATGGCGACGCTTAAGAGGTCGCAGCAAAATACACGGGTGATCGGCTGTTCGCTTCTCCCCGGATTTTCGGTATGGAATATTCCGGAATTGATAAGATCCTGTACAGAAGCCATTTTTACACATCCTTTCTCTTTAACTCTGCCTCCAGTTTTTTTACATAGTCTTCCAGGTCTTCCCTGGAAATTTCAGATCCGTCTTCAGAAGAAGTAAGGTTCCGCGCCGTATAGGAAATTTCCCGGGAGAGATTTCCGATATATTCAAAAAATACATAGATACAGTCGGTTCTGTCTGCCTCGCCCCTTACAATATCTTCGGCCAGAGCACGGCATGTGGGCGCACCGCAGGAGCCGCAGTCCAGGCCGGGGAGCTGTTCTGTCAGCTCTTCTACCATGCCCATCATTTCCAGACTTTCCCGGAATGTCTTCCCAAGCCGGAATACAGGCTCGTATTCCACATAGCTGTCCCAGTGATAATCCACATCGGGATACATGTTGGAGTGGGTGCGGGACACAGGGAGATAGCGGTGCAGCTTCTTCGTCTTTGCAGTGGCAATGTAGGGATTTTCCACCGTCAAAGCGCCGCCGACACAGCCGCCGTTGCAGGCATTCAGTTCCACGAACTTCAGACCGTAAAATTTTTCATCTTCCAGATCGCTCAGGACGCGAAGGACGTTCATAATGCCGTCAGCTGCCAGATAATTGTCTGTGATCAGCCCGGCTGCCTCTCCCCCGCTGTTGCTCCAGCCAATTCCGATACGGCCGGAGGCGGCAAGCGGCTTCAGGCGGGACTCATCGTGGGTCATATGAGTTAAGAGGACGGGGTAAACGTCCTTGATCGCCAATACCTTGTCAATCTGGCTTTTTTCAATGCCAAGAGGTGCTTTGGCATAAGTTACCTTGGAAGGACAGGGAGAAATGAAAAAGATCCCGATATCCGAAGCGGGAAGTCCTGTCTTTTCCATTGCCTTTTTTCTGGCAATCTCGGCTGCGATCTCCACAGGAGGCTTAAGGGGCAGAAGACGGGGGATAAGCGTAGGAAAGCGAACCCGGATCATACGGACAATGGTGGGACAGGCTGTACTGATGAAAGGAGCTTCATCCCGATGCTGTGCAATGTAATTTCTTGTCATTTCCGAAACAAGCTCCGCTGCCGCACTCACTTCAAAAACATCATCAAATCCCATAGAGATCAGGGCATTTAACACAATATCTATGTTTGTCAGATTGTTGAACTGCGCATAGAGGGAAGGGGCGGGGAGAGCCACTGTGTATTTATAATGTGTGATCTCCTCCAGGGAGTCAGATACAGGTATTTTGGCATGGTTGGGGCAGTAGCGGATACACCGTCCGCAGTCTACGCAGAAATCCGGATTTATGGAAGCCTTGCCGTT
The DNA here is from genome assembly GCF_037273965.1 of Claveliimonas sp. Classification (NCBI taxonomy): domain Bacteria; kingdom Bacillati; phylum Bacillota; class Clostridia; order Lachnospirales; family Lachnospiraceae; genus Claveliimonas; species Claveliimonas sp. The sequence continues at coordinate 18,528 of NZ_JAYAZJ010000041.1, forward strand.
ATGTACCCGTATTGCCTGGGTGGGACAGTATTTGATGCAGTTGATGCAGCCGGTGCAGGCGTCCTTATCCAGTTTTACAGAATTTATAAATTTATCGTTATGATCCAAAGCTGAAGTGCCTCCTTCCTGTCAGTCCTTTTGATGAATCTCTTACATATGGATATCCATGGTGACTGTAGTTCCGCTTCCGATTATGGTGTCGATCTTCATATCGTCAGAATACTTCTTCATATTGGGAAGTCCCATTCCGGCGCCGAAGCCAAGAGAACGAACTTCCTCCGGAGCGGTAGAGTATCCCTGCTGCATGGCTTTTTCCACATCGGGAATGCCGGGGCCGGTGTCGGCAAGGATGATCCGGATGTTGTCATCAGAGACCAGTACTTTGATTGTACCGCCGTTTGCGTGGATCACCATGTTGATCTCTCCTTCATACATGGCAATGGACACTTTGCGGATCACTGTGCTGTCTACACCCATCATTTTCAGCTTATTCTTTACGCTGCTGCTTGCTTCGCCGGCGCGGGTAAAATCATCGCCCGGAACCTGATATTCAAATGTCAGTGTTTTACTCATGCGCACCACCTCCAGGCAGCCCGTGAGTATACAGGATACCGCATGCGCAGAACATGTCCAAAGATGTCTGCAAAATACAGATATCCCTTTCTCCCGCAAGAGCAAGAGCCTCTAAGCCGGGGGATTTTCCCTGGACAAAAATAATGCACGGCATATCCATCATTTCTGCAGTACGTATGACCTGCGGATTGCAAAGGCCGGTGAGAAGGGCGGAATGGGGAGAAGCATAAGCCAGCACATCACTCATCATATCCGAGGCAAAGGCTTCGGAGACAGTGTGGTCAAGCTGTGCTTCGCCCTCCAGAATACGGGCCTTCAGGAGCGATTGGATTTCTCTGATTATCATAGGAACCTCCTGCAAAACAGCATCGTTTCGAACGATACAAACGCTGCTGTCAAAAATAGAAAAATATATTAATATGAAACAATTGACTTTAATAAAGTATAGCATTGAGGATATAGCAAATCAATATATTTTGTATAAAATATATAAAAAATGAGGCTAAATATTGTGCATTTATTGACATGATTGTGAAAAAAATAGCTTGAATGTAAACAAATTTAACAAAATATAAGGAAAAAACAAGTGGATATTTAGTATGTACTGTGGTAGAATGTGTTATAAACAATAGTCAGCCTCTATATAGGAGCGCTGGGCAATTTTCAGACAAAATACAAACAAGGGAGGTTCAGAAATGCTTTCTAAGAAAACATCAGTTCCGTTTCGCGGAACTGAAGCACAGGAACAGGCACTGCTGGAAGTGATCCGCGAAATGAAAGATGAAAAAGGTGCGCTTATGCCTATCCTGCAAAAGGCGCAGGATATTTACGGATATCTTCCGATAGAAGTGCAGAAGATCATTTCCAATGAAACGGGAATACCGCTGGAAAAAATTTATGGCGTTGCGACATTTTATTCTCAGTTTACCTTAAGTCCCAAGGGCAGATATAAGATTTCCGTCTGTCTTGGCACGGCATGCTATGTAAAG
>NZ_JAYAZJ010000042.1:0-12056 GCF_037273965.1 Claveliimonas sp.
GGGTGACAACGGTATTCGGAAGCTCACCGGTAGTTGTTGCTACACTGATGGCTATTATCCTGAATGTCATCCTGCCAAAAGAAGCAGAAAAACCTCAAAGCTAACTATTTGCAAAGCAAAGATAATGATAACAAAAAGTCAGGCACAAAGACTCCTCTTTGTGCCTGACTTTTTGTTACTATTCTGTTTGATCGCTGCCCATTTTCCACAGCCTTATTGCTTCCAGCCGATCTCTTACTGCTTTTTCTTCCCCCTGATCTCCGGGATGGTAATACGTTCTGTCCGCCATGGAATCCGGCATGCACTGCATATGAGTCAGCTTTTCTTCTGTGTCGTGGGCATACTCATATCCTTTCCCGTAATTCAGTTCTTTCATAAGAGAGGTTGGCGCATTGCGAAGGACGAGCGGAACCGGTTCTGCCCGCCTCTCTTTCACATCCCTCTTGCATTCCTCACATGCCGTATAGAGAGTATTGGACTTAGGCGCCATGGCAAGATAGACGACTGCATGTGTCAAATGGACATCGCATTCCGGCATTCCAAGAAAATGACAGGCCTGATACGCTGCTACTGCCACCTGAAGAGCCCTGCTGTCCGCCATTCCTACATCCTCACTGGCAAATCGGATCAGCCTCCTTGCAATATATAAGGGGTCTTCCCCTCCTTCCAACATCCGGCACATCCAGTAAATGGCCGCATCCGGATCACTGTTCCGCATGGATTTATGAAGAGCGGAAATCAGATTATAATGTTCCTCCCCTGTCTTGTCATAGAGAAGAGATTTTCTGCTGATACACTGTTCCATTCCCTCCTTCGTGACATGAATAGTGCCATCCGCTAAAATCTCGCCATTTAAAACCACCATTTCCAGCGTGTTCAATGCTGTCCTGGCATCCCCATTTGCAAACGAGGCAATAGCCAAAAGCTGGGGTTCTTCTATCTGTACTCTCTGCATACCAAATCCTTTGGGGCTTTCCAGTGCATGCTTTAACAATCTTAGGATATCTTCTTCCCCCAGCGCCTTCAGAACAAAGACCCTGCACCTGGAAAGAAGCGCTGCATTTACCTCAAAAGAAGGATTCTCTGTAGTGGCGCCGATCAGAATAATGCTTCCCTTTTCCACATAAGGCAGGAACGCATCCTGCTGTGCTTTGTTAAACCGATGGATCTCATCTACAAAAAGAAGAGTTTTTCTCCCCATTCTCCGGCTCATTTCCGCCGCTTCCATCACAGAGCGTATCTCTTTGATCCCGCTGGTGACAGCGCTGAAATTAATGAACTCTGCTTTTGTTCTCCCTGCAATAATACTGGCAAGTGTCGTCTTGCCTACTCCGGGAGGACCCCAGAAGATCATGGAGGAAATCTGATCCCTTTCGATCAGCTGTCTTAATATCTTCCCTTTTCCCAAAAGATGCTCCTGGCCTGCAAATTCTTCCAAAGAGGAAGGACGAAGGCGTGTAGCCAGGGGCACCATCTCCTGACGCTCGTCAAACAAAGTCATCTGTTCCATGATTTACAATCCTTCTATCGTATAAAATTTGTAGACTGCTTCGGTTCTTTTTCCGGAAGTCCGTATTTCTCTTTTCCAAGAGCAATGCTCTTCATGAGAAAAGACATATTTCTTGCCAGCGTACGCATTGTCTGCAGCCCTTCTTCATCCTGGGCAGCTTCGCCCGGCAGACGTCCGTGCACACTGTTCCAGTACTGGCTGGAGGCCACCGGCATCCCACTGATCGTAAAATATTTATTCAGTTCGTCGAACGTTGCAGAAAGTCCGCCTCTTCTTGCCACTACAACACTTGCTCCTACTTTCATAGCCTTGTCAAAAGGCGTACTGTAAAACAGACGATCCAGAAAAGCGATCAACGTGGCGTTTGCGGAAGCATAATATACCGGACTTGCCACAACCAGGCCGTCACACTGCCGGAACTTTTCAGCCGCCTCATTCACACTGTCATTAAACACGCATTTTCCATTCTTCATGCAGGAATGACAGGCGATACATCCTCTGATATCCTGATTTCCCACATGGAGAACTTCTGTCTCAATTCCTTCCTGGGCAAAGATTTTCTCCATCTCCTGAAGTGCGATGCTTGTGTTTCCCTGTGCGTGAGGGCTTCCGTTGATCATTAATACTTTCATACTGCTTTTTGCTCCTCTCTTTCCTAACCTGCGTTGCTTGCTGCAATCTTTACACGGCTCCACAGATCACTGATGATTTTCTTTGTATCTTCATTATACACGAAAACTTCATCATTTTCATTATCTGTCCGAGGAATGTAGGCATTGATTCCCTCATAGTCTCCGCCTTCTCCTGAAAGCACATCCATAACCTCCTGGTTAGCCGACGTATAGCCGACATAGCTGGAGTTGTCATATGCTCCGTCATAGTCGCTTGCATAATTAATAAATGCATGGGCGAGTTCCGGGTTTTTGGCGTTCTTCGGAATAACCATCGCGTCTGACCACAGGTTCGTACCTGATTCCGGCATATAGTAACCCATATTTTCATTTTCTGCCATGACATAGGATGCGTCACCGGAATAAATGAGTCCCAACGCCTTTCTTCCCTGAGCCATATTGTCAATGATCTCGTCTGTCACAATCTCCGTATCCATTGTCTCCACACACTGTACCAGCCAGTCATAGGCCTCCTGAAGCTCTGCCTCATTTTCTGTGTTCATGGAATATCCGAGAGCTTTCAGCGCCATCATAAAGGAGTCTCGTTCAGAATCATACAAATATACGTCTCCTTTGTATTTCTCATCCAGGAAAATATTAAATCCTTCCCGTTCCAGATCTTCCAGATCCACCTTTGTTTTATCATATACAATACCCACCGTTCCCCAGAAATAAGGTACGGAATAGTCGTTATCAGGATCATAAGGCAGACCCAGCACCGCATCGGAAAGTTTGTCAAAGCAGTCCAGTTTGGATTTGTCCAGTTTCTGCAGATAGTCTTCCTCGATCAGCCTTTGTATCATGTAATCGCTTGGAACTAAAATATCATAGGATTCCCCATTTGCCACCTTAATATACATCTGCTCGTTGGAATCAAAATTCTCCATAACGACGGTAGCCCCGGTCTCCTCTTCAAAATCACCGATAATATTTTCTCCTGTATATTCTCCCCAATTGTAGATATGAAGAGTCTGTCCCTCAAACGGTCTTGCGGTGCCTGTTCCCCGCATATTAACAGCAAATATTCCTATAATAAGCGCCATGCATACCAGCGCCGCCGGAAGGATCCTTCTTCTCTTGCCTATTACATCCTTGCTGCTTCGTTTTGCCGCAAGCAAAGGAGCAATATTGATAATAAGAAGGGCAATTGTAATGATCACAACTACGAGGGTGGACACTGCGTTAATACTTGGATTCACACGTTTACTCATAGTGTACACAACAATACTTAAGTTCTTTACCCCTCTTCCGGTTACGAAATAGGAGATAATGAAATCATCCACTGACATGGTGAATGCGATCAGTGCTCCTGAAACAATACCCGGCGTAATCTGCGGAACAATAACTTTCGTCAGCGCCTTCCAGGGCGTTGCCCCAAGGTCCATAGCCGCATCCGCCAGATTGGGATCCAGGGAGCGGATCTTAGGCATAACAGACAGCATAACATAGGGAATACAGAACGCGATATGGGCAAGCAGCATAGTCATGTAGCCTTTTTCTATTTTAAAAGTAATAAATAAGAGCATAAATCCTATAGCAGTCACAATTTCCGGATTCATCATCGGCAGATTGTTGACCTGCTCCATCACATCCCGGACAATTTTCTTTGCCTTACTTAGCCCGATCGCTGCAATCGTTCCTACTACCGTGGAAACAAAAGTTGCGATCAGCGCCACGCTGAAAGTAGTATAAAGCGCTGTCATCATATCCTGTGATTCCAGCATATGTTTGTACCAGCGAAGAGAGAAGCCTGTAAAGCTTGTCAGTGACTTTCCATCATTAAAGGAAAAGATCACCATGTACACAATAGGCAGGTAAAAAAAGATGATCGTCAGGATCATGAGCACCTTGCCAAAAGGGCGTTTTCCTTTTTTCATACTCTCTCCCCCTTTCCTCCCTGGTTATGGATCTCTATTTTGCGCACTACCATCATCAGCAGCATCATAATAACTGCCATGATCATAGAAATGGCGCTTCCGAAATTCCATTCACCTACAGTGATAAACTGGTTTTCAATCATATTTCCGATCAGGAAATACTGCCCTCCTCCCAAAAGTTTCGGGATAAAGAATGAGCTGACTGCCGGAAGAAATACGAGGGTAATCCCGTTGATCACTCCCGGAAGGGACAACGGCAGCGTTACCCGCCCGAATGTCTGGACAGGGCCGGCTCCCAGATCTGCACTGGCTTCCAGAAGAGAGTGATCCATCTTGCTTAAAGAGGTCTGGATCTGCAGAACCATAAAGGGCAGAAAGTTATAGACCATACCAAGAAGGACAGATCCTTCCGTATATAAAAGCTCAGTATTGCCAAGACCGAACAGGCCAAGGAATCTCTGTACAAGACCCCCTTCACTCAAAAGTCCGATCCATGCATAGGTACGGACAAGCATGTTGATCCACATGGGGATCGTCACGCACAGAATCAGGATATTCTGCACCTTTTCCCGGCTTCTGGCAATAAAATATGCCACAGGATAGCCCAGGATCAGACAGATAACTGTTGTTTTCAACGCAATAAAGATTGAACGCCACAGGATCAGCAGGAAATCCTTATCTGTAAAAAATTTGATATAGTGATCCAGTGTAAAGGAAAAGGATATAATGCTGTTTCCCTGCTCCATAAAGGAATACACGGCGATCAATGCCATGGGAAGCACCAGCATAAGCGCCGCCCATATAATATATGGCACTGCCAACTGTGAAAATCTTTTCATTTAGTATACCCCCCTGGACATAACATGAATATCTTCCGGGAAAAAGGTAAGACCTACCTCCTGTCCCTCTTCCGAGTAGTCAGTAGTATGGATCTTCAGTTCCCGTCCTGTTGTGGAGAATGTGATCTGGTATACCCCTTCTTTTACATCCTCCGGTTCAAAATCATAGTCAACGCTGATGTCAACGCTCTGGTCCTCATCACTCAATTTCCATCCCTGTGCTCCGGCCCATGTCTTAAGGTCTGTGTCAAGAGCCTGGGACTCTGTGATCTCATCCACTGTCTTGAAGAAGTTAAATGCCATGACCGCCTCATTTGCTTTTTCATTTTTTACGAAAGGCTGGTCTACCACAAAGATGGTACGCTCAATAGTGGTTCCGTTGGAAGTTGTAAAGGTAACGGGGTACTGTCCCTCCTCCCGTGAAAGCTCATATTCTACTTTTGCAATAGAAATAAACTCATCACTTTCCGGATCCCACGCCTGTGCGTTGGAAAGGGCAATGATCTCCTTGTCGTCCAGATCTTCCACATCATCAATATCCACATAGAAATTGTTGGCGCTGATCTTTTCCTTTCCGTCCTCACTTGTCACATCCTGATTGCGGATCACACGCATGTTGACTGTCACACTGGTACCAGGCACAGTTTCCACCATAATTTCATAGTGAACTCCCTTGAACAGGACGCTCAATACTTCTCCTGTCATTTTGCCCTTTTCAACATCCACAATATCAATATCTTCCGGACGGATCACCACATCCACCGGTTCGTTTTCCTTAAATCCGAAATCTACGCAGTCGAAGGTAATATCGTCAAAGCGCACCTTATAATCCTCAAGCATCACAGCCGGAATGATGTTGCTCTCTCCGATGAAATTTGCCACGAACCGGTTGGCCGGCTCATTATAGATATCCTGCGGCGTTCCCACCTGCTGGATCTCTCCGTTTTTCATAACCACGATCTTGTCAGACATGGTAAGCGCCTCCTCCTGATCGTGGGTAACAAAGATAAAGGTAATCCCGACTTCCTGCTGGATCCTCTTCAGTTCGTACTGCATCTCTTTTCGAAGCTTCAGATCCAGCGCTGCAAGAGGCTCATCCAGAAGGAGTACTTTCGGCTCATTTACCAGCGCTCTTGCTATGGCAACTCTCTGCTGCTGTCCTCCGGAGAGCAGCATGGTGTTTTTATCTTCAAATCCTTCCAGACCGATCAATTTTAACATTTTCATGACTTTCTGCTCAATGACATCCTTGCTCATTTTCTTGATCTTCAGTCCGAACGCAATATTTTCATATACACTTAAATGGGGAAAAAGCGCATATTTCTGAAACACTGTATTCAATTCTCTCTCATAGGGAGGCTTTTTACTGATCTCCTCTCCATCAAAAATGACCTTTCCCTCGTCAGCGTCCAGAAACCCTCCCAAAATGCGCAGAAGTGTCGTCTTCCCGCAGCCGCTTGGACCAAGCAGCGTTACAAATTCATTCTCATAAATGTCCAGATTGATCCCCTTCAAAACAATCTGTCCGTCAAAGTTTTTTACAATATCCCGAAACTCTATCAGCTTCTTCTCTTCCATCTTTCCTCTCCTCCTTAAAACATTGGCGGTGTTGTGATCCAAAGGATCTTGGCGTCACTGTTTCCGTGATTATACAGGTAATGGCTTTTGGATCCGTCCATATAAAATGTTTCCTTTGCCTTCACTTTGTACTTTTTACTGCCCTGTACGATCGTCACATTCCCCTTTAATACATAGCCAAATTCCTGTCCCTGATAAGCTGACATGATCTGGCTCTTTTTTCTGGGATGCAGTGTCAGGATGATCGGTTCCATCTGATTTTTCTGTGCATTGGGAACAATCCATTCAATGGTGCAGTCCTCCTGTTCATCCACAAAAAAATCCTGGGTCTGAAATACAATCTTCTTTTCTTCCTCCTCATGAAAGAAGTCGGACAGATTGCTTCCAAGAGCCTCCAGGATATCCTCCAGTGTCGCTATGCTCGGTGTAGTGAGATTTCTCTCCACCTGCGACAAAAAGCCCTTGGTCAGTTCACTTCTGGATGCAAGATCGCCTAATGTCAGATCGTTCTGCAGGCGAAGCTCCTTTATTTTCTTTCCGATATCCACGTTGACGCCTCCTGTTTTCTAATACTATACTTTTGGTTAAAAATTACCGAACAAATCCTATTATACATAGTTGCATATAAATTGCAATCTTTTTTTCAAAAAAAATCCTGCATTCCAGGTTCAAGCCCTGGAAATGCAGGATCTGCTTTTACTTTTTCTTTCTTTATATTACAGCATAGGTGCCATTACGCCGGCTACCAGTACAGATACGAGACATGCCAGTCCGCCTACTACCAGTTTCGGCATGATCTTTGACATCAGGTAAGCTCTTTCTTCCTCAGTCTCTCCTACTGCATTGCACACTTCATTGGAGATAAGGTAGGTAGTCGGGAATCCCAGCATCTGGCAAAATCCCACACCGAAAGCCAGTGGTTTGGAGCCGATGATCTTCCATCCGGGAAGAATTTTCATCATAATGAAAACCGCCACGATAGATACGGCAAACATGGCAACAACCGGGACGATCAGACTGATCAGGTCTGTAAGGGATATGGACGCCAGCGATGGGATAACCGCTGCAAATACAACCATGTTAATGAACCCTTTCAGTTTTCCTTTTTCCAGAATATCTTTTGGTACAATGCCGAGCGCTGTCACAATAACACCTATAACAAGGCACACGATAGAGTAATTTACATGGATGATTTCTGACAACTTATAGCCCACAAAAGCAAAGAATGCTGTCAAAAAGATACATACATTTGTTCCATAGTATTTGTCATATTTTTCCGCAAGCTTTACAAAAGATTTTTTCTCTGTTTGCTCTGCCTTTTCTGTCTTTTTGCTTCCTGCCTCTGCCGCTGCCAGAGTCAATCCTTTTTCCATTGCAGCCTGCGTCATAATTGTTGTTGCCGGAAGCGCTCCGTTAATGACCGGAATACTTGCCAGCACAGTAGCTTTTCCGATAAATGGAATCAACACCGGAACAAGGATAATAACTGCCGCGATTCCAAGCCAGGCAGTCAACACTGTACGCCATTCATCTATAAACTGTCTGATATTAAGCATTGTTCCCATACTGAACATGATCATCGGAACACTCCAGCTGGCTGCATCTGTCATACCTGCCCGATCAATAATGTCGGACGGGATTACCTTTGTCACAAAGAGGATCAAAAACAGCAACAAAGTAACAAACACTGCCGAAATTTTTGCCTTGGTGAGATTGGCAATGAGATCACCTACTGCAAATAATATAAGCACAACGCTAAACCATAATAACATATCTCCCATAACTTTACACCTTCTCTTTCTCTATAAGTATTTTCCCATCCAGTCTATGATCGCATTGATCCTGACAATGCGGTGAGACGGTTTCCCATTTCTTGACAGTCCGTGAGAATCCCCGTGAAACAGGATCATCTCTGTGTCCACTCCCGTCTGCTTGAGCGCCGTGAACATCTGAAATGCTTCTATTTCAGGACAACGGTAATCCCGGTCGCTGTGCATGATCAATGTTGGAGTCTTAACATTTTTCACATACTTTAAAGGAGAATGATCCCAGAGAGCTTCCTCCTTATTCCAGGGCGTCTTGTCTCCGGAGGATTGTTTCATTACTCTGTCTCCGAAATCACTGATAAGCCCCTCTGTCGTCAGATTACAGATTCCCCTCTGAGTCACAGCCGCCTTAAAACGATCTGTATGACCGATGATCCAGTTCGTCATGTATCCGCCATAACTTCCTCCTGTCACTCCCAGACGATTCTCATCAATTCCCGGATAGAGGCGGATACACTCATCTGTAAATTCCATGATCTGATCATAATCTTCACATCCCCAGCGATCCACCATCTCCAGAAACGAATTCCCTTTTCCATCTCCGCCATGAGGATTACAGTAGATAACATACATCCCCCTGGCCGCAAGACATTGCTTCAGATGGGTAAACATAGAACCGTACGCCCACTTCGGGCCCCCATGGATCAGCAGTACAGCCGGATATTTTTTTGTTTTATCCTCATCCACAGGAGGGATAACAAAGCCGTCCACTTCTTCTCCGTTTGATGCAAAAAAGGTCAGTTTCTCAGGCAGGGAAACTTTATGCGTTCCCATATAGTCGGAGGAAAAATCTGTCAGCTTCTCTTTTTGGCCGCTCTTCCTGTCAATCCGGTAGAGCTCTGTCAGCTGATAGTTTTCCAGGGCAAAAGTATAGATTTTATCTCCAAATACATCCAGTGACATAAATGCGTCTACAGATGCAATGGTACGGATGGTTTTTGTTGTCACATTGACCTCATCAAATACTGTTCTGCATCCGCGGATAACTGCTCCGATCAGACAGTCGCCGCTGACCTTCACGCCCTGTCCTCCGGTCTTTACAGAATCCACATCCAGCATTGTCGTAAACATTCCATCCGGTTTTGCCATCAGCTCCAATTCCCCTGTGTCTCTGTGATAAAGATACAGGTCATGATTTTCCGTCGCTGAACTTTTCAGTTGAGATGCCTGAAGCAGAATAACCTTCTCTCCCACATATTTTGCAAGACTGATCTGAAGTTTGCCTCCCTCTATCAGGGTTTTGTTCTTTCCTTCCGCCACATCGTACTCCACCAGAGTGTCAAACATAGGCTCACTATCCTCATAGTTCCTTCCAAAATAGAGAATCTTCTGGCGGTCTTCTGTTGTCGTACAGCCCCGCACTTCAAAATATTTCTCACTGATCCTGCGGATCTCTTTTGTTTCCTCTAAGTAGATTGCTGCCTGCATTCTCCGGCGCTGTCCAAGCGGCTCTCCGTCCCGGATAAACGGCTTATCCGTAAAGGTCCAGTAATCTTTCCCTTCCTCCGCACGGTCTGCGGTCTTTTCAGACGGATCTGTCGGAGCTTTAAACAGGATCAGCCATTCTTTTTCTTTTAACTGTTCCGGCACTGTACATACTCTCGGAATAGACAGGACTTTTTTCGCCTCTCCTCCTTCCAGAGAAAGGATGTAGAAATCTGTGCTTCCCGGCGCCGGGTTGGAACGCCTGGAAGAAAACATGATCTCCGTTGAAGAAATCCATTTATAGGCACCCACATCTCTTGTGGCAGTCAGGACTTTCTCTTCTCCTGTCTCCAGGCACAGTACCCTAAGTTCTGACTCACAACAATCTTTTTCTTTGTTCAGAAATGCAAACAGATAAGCGGCATATTTCCCATCCGGTGAGCAGGTGACATCATAGGGCAGCGGAAATTCGTACAGATCATTGGGTTCTATTTTTCTCTTTTCCATATTCCTACACCTCCTTATCTGTTTTCATTAGATATTTATCAAACCAGGCCTTCATCTCTTCCAGCCTCTTCAGCCTCTGTTTCGGTCTTCCCGATCTGGACAGCTCATGGTTTTCACCCTCAAACAGACATAGTTTCGCATCACATCCGTGCAGCTTCAGCGCTGCAAACATCTGGAATGCCTCTCCCATATAACAGCGATAATCCTTTTCTCCATGGATAAACAAGGTGGGGGTGGTACACTTATCAGCGCTGGCAAGCGGCGATTGTTTCCACTGAAGCTCATGATCTTCCATATGAGAGGCTCCGGTCTGTCCTTTGCAGAAATAATATCCGATATCAGTGGATCCTTCCATAGATGTCCAGTTCGCGATCGATCTTTGGGAACATGCCGCCGCGAAACGATCCGTATGCCCGATGATCCAGTTTGTCATAAATCCTCCATAGCTTCCGCCTTCTACTCCGATACGGGCGGCGTCAATATCCGGATATTTTTTCAGCACTCCGTCTGTAAACTCCATAAAGTCCTGATAATCTATCTCACCAAACCGGCGTCTGATATCTCCGAACTCATTTCCTCTTCCTTCTGATCCCCGTGGATTGCAGAAAAATACAAAATATCCTGCATTTGCAAACATCTGCATTTGATGCATAAATACCGGACCATAAGTAAGTCTCGGACCCCCGTGCATTGCCAGGATGCCCGGATACTTTTTACCGGGAACATAATCTGCCGGTTTCAGCACATATCCCTGGATCTCCCATGGAGCGTTCCCCTTTACTTCAATATACTCCGGCGTGCATACATCATACTCATCCTGAACAAAATCATTGAGATGAGTTAACTGGCAAAGTTTTCCGTCCTTACACTCGTAAAGTTCTTCCAAGCGGCTTTCGGTAAATGCAGTACAGACCAGCTTCTCGTCTTTCACATCCAGGAAATCAACGGAACCTTTATCTGTAATACGCAGACATTCCCCGCTCTCCATATCCAGCCGTTCAATGACGCAGTCCATATCCACAGTAGACGTAAAATACAAATATTTTCCGTCCTTTTTCATGGTCTGCCCGCCTCCCAGCTTCACATCTGTAGTCACAGTATTTCCTACACAGTGATGCTCATGGCTTAAGAGAAGTTTCTGCTCCTTTGTCTGAATATCAATGGTATAAAAGTCCCCATTCTGTCCATTTCCATATGATTCACCGTCTGTAAGATTCAGGACAGCCTTGTCCTGATACAGATCGAATCCCTTGATAAGATATCTCCCCGGCTCCAGCAGGCAGCTGCTTTTTTTCGCCGCTGTATCATAGAGATAGACTCCGTTTTTCAGGCTTTTGACATCTTCAAATTTCTGTCCGATATACAGAATACGTCCCTGTTCTGCCTTTACTCCTGCCACATTAAACATGGGATCTGTCAAAGCCTCGATCTTTCCTGTCTTTCTGTTGTAGAGATAGAGCCGGTTCCTGATACGGCTGATATATCCGCCTCCATTAACGGTAAAAGGAACCTCTCTGATATGTTCATATCCTCTGTTTTTATATTCCAGAAGCCGCTTCTTTTTTCGCTCTCGTCTAATCCCTCCACATCCGGTCTTTCATTATCGAAGGAGGCGATCACAGCATAATTGTCCCCTCCGACCGGGATGAGAGACGTTCCCTTTACAGGAAGAATGAAGCTTTCTTTTGCCTCTCCCCCTGTAATATCCAGCGTATGAAAACTCATGATCTCCTCTCCGCTTTTTATGGCTTCCTTTACCTTATCACTTCTTACAGAAGTCAAAACTACCAGCCTGTTAGAAATATTGCGGCTGTCAGCAAAAT
>NZ_JAYAZJ010000043.1:0-20528 GCF_037273965.1 Claveliimonas sp.
AGCTGTGGACGTTTAAAATCATATTCCAGCATATTCTACCCTTCTTTTCTATTGTCTCCTGTCTGTTGTTCTCTGCTCCGGTTCTTTATTCTTCATTCATATTTGCCAGTTTTGCCGCCTGATCTGCTGCAATCAGACTGTCGATGATCTCGTCCAGATCCCCATTCATAACGCTGTCCAGTTTGTGCAGCGTCAGCTTGATACGATGATCCGTCACCCTTCCCTGGGGGAAGTTGTAAGTACGGATCTTCTCTGAACGGTCTCCGGTTCCGATCTGACTTCTTCTGGCTTCCGCTTCTGACGCCTGTTTCTTCTCCATTTCCAGATCATACAGCTTGGACCTAAGCAGCCTGAAAGCCTTTTCTTTATTTTGCAGCTGAGACTTTTCCGTCTGGCTGTAGATCACGATTCCGGTGGGATAGTGAGTCAGACGCACCGCAGAGTCTGTCGTATTGACGCACTGTCCTCCATTTCCGGACGCCCTCATAACGTCGATACGGATGTCCTTTTCGTCGATCACGATATCCACTTCCTCCGCTTCCGGCATAATGGCAACCGTGATCGTGGACGTATGGATACGTCCGCCGCTCTCTGTTTCCGGTACTCTCTGCACGCGGTGTACACCGCTTTCATATTTCAGGCGGGAGTATGCGCCCTGTCCTGTGATCATAAACACAACTTCTTTAAATCCGCCTATTCCATTCTCACTTACGGAAATCAGCTCTGTGCGCCATCTTCTGCTCTCTGCATAGTGGACATACATACGATAGATCTCTGCTGCAAAAAGAGCAGCCTCATCACCGCCTGCCCCGGCGCGGATCTCCACAATAACATTTTTATCATCATTAGGATCTTTAGGAAGAAGCAGAATCTTCAGCTCCTGCTCCAGACTCTCCACTCTCGCCTTGGAATCATTCAGCTCCTCTTTGGCAAGTTCCCTCATTTCTTCATCTGTTTCTTCTTCCAGCATAGCAAGGCTGTCCTCAATAGCCTGCTTGCATGCTTTGTATTCTTTATATGCCTCAACAATGGGAGTCAGATCATTCTGTTCTTTCATAAGTCTGCGGAAGCGTTCCTGGTTATCTGCTACTCCCGGCTCCTGCAGCTCACTCATAATTTCTTCATATCGAATGAGCAGATCCTCTAATTTGTCAAACATCTTTTCTCCTCCTACCTATTTTCACACTACGCTTTATTGTACCTTCCCATTACCACACGGTCAAGTCCCGCCAGATCCTTTTTTACAGTGACCAGGGTATACCCTGCCTCCTCCATAAGGTTCGAGACAGCCTCTTTCTGGTCCCATCCGATTTCAAAGAGCAGCCAGCCTTTCTCTGACAGATGCTCCCTTGCTTCCTCTATGATCCTCCGGTAAAAATACAGTCCGTCTTCTTTCCCGTCCAGCGCGATCCTCGGATCATAAAGCCGGACTTCATCCTGAAGCTCCTCGATTTCAGACGTCTGGATATAGGGAGGGTTGGACACGATCATATCATATGCGCCCTGTATATTTTCAAAAAGATCACTTTGGATAAAATGAACCTGCGCACCCAGGCGGTCAGCATTTCCCTTAGCTGTTTTAAGAGCCTCCGGTGAAATATCACTTCCTTCGCACTCTATTTCCCATGCCGGTTCTCTTCCCTCAAGGATCATTTTGCTAAGGCTGATGATAATGCATCCGGATCCTGTGCACAGATCCAGGATCCGCATATGGTTCTCTGCTTTTTCCAAAGCAGTCTCCACAAGAATCTCTGTATCCTGCCGCGGAATGAGAACGTGGGGATTTACCCGGAAGGAAAACCCCATAAATTCCTGCTCTCCTGTAATATGCTGCAGCGGGATCCTCGAAGAGCGCCTGCGGATTGCTTCCATATAAAGAGAGCTTTCCTTTTCTGAAAGCTCCCTTTCCGGATCCAGATAATACCTGCTCCGTTCCACCTTTGCCGCATATTCCAACAAAATCCAGGCGTCCAGCTCCGGCTCCGGAACCTTTGCTTTCTTCAAACATTCCGTCCCTTCCTGAAGCGCACTTTTAAGAGTCAGACTCTGTTCCAAATGTTTCTGCTTCATACTTCCTCCAGTCAAAGACAGCCTCTACTGCCTGTATTGCCACTTCGATCATATTGTCATCCGGCTCCTTTGTCGTCATCTTCTGAATCCAAAGCCCCGGTCTGCTCAGAAAATTTATCAGCCAGTGATCTGAATTTCCTGCCAGTCTTAAAACTTCATAGGAAATGCCTGCTATTACGGGAAGAAGAGCAATTCTCACCACCACCCGCATAACAACAGAATCCACCTGGACAAGCAGAAGAAGAATGATGCTGATAGCCAGCACAAAGAACAGGAAACTGGTTCCGCACCGCTTATGCTGCCTGGAACTGATCCTGACATTTTCCACATTCAACGGAAGCCCGTGTTCAATGCAGTTGATGCATTTATGCTCTGCCCCATGGTACATAAACGTTCTCTGTATATCTTCCGTTTTGGAAATCAGCATAATATATATAAGAAAGATTCCAATTCTCACAAACCCTTCAATTACTGTTCTGATATGGTAGGACGGAATCAATGGCTTCAAAAGTCCGGAAAGAAAATAGGGCAGTATCATAAAAATGGCAACTGCCAGCACGATGGAAAATGCCATTACTCCGCGCATCATCCATTTTTCCTGTTGCTCTTTTTTCTCACTTTCTTCCTTAGTAAGGGGCTTTGTCTCCTCTTCTTCCTCAAAAAAGGAAGCCGAGTACATCAGTGTCCGCATTCCCAATACAAGGGAATCGATAAAATTGAAAATTCCACGGATAAACGGAATCCTTGCCAGGCGTCCCACCTTACCTGCCGCTCCGGTATAACGATCTTTGTGTACCTCTATCTCTCCGTTTGTCTTTCGGACAGCTACTGCATAGTCTTCTTTGTTTTTCATCATAATGCCTTCCAGCACTGCCTGACCGCCGATGTTCGATGATTTCATACCTTCCTCCTGCCGTTTCTCGTATATGCAGAACGGGTTGAGATTGTAAAAACCTCAACCCGTTTACCGTTTTTCTTATTTGTCCAATCCGTATTTCTTGTTGAACTTATCTACACGTCCGCGTGCCTGTGCAGCTTTCTGCTGACCTGTGTAGAATGGATGGCATTTGGAGCAGATTTCTACGTGGATATCCTCTTTTGTAGAGCCTGTCACAAATGTGTTTCCACAGTTACATGTCACTGTTGCCTGATGGTAAGCTGGATGTATTCCTTCTTTCATTTCGTTTCACCTCTTCTTTATTCTCGCTGCGTATATACGCATGGATTCTTTTCGTTTTCTAAACAGCTCTGTAATTGTATCACAAAACTTTCTTCTTGTCTATATTATTTTTGTCTTTTTTACCATTTGAACAAGTTCCCTGTTTGTCTTTGTCCGGGAAAACATATTCAGGATATTGTCTACGGCCTCTTCCGCTCTCATACCGTTCAATGCGCGACGCATAGAATCCACAGCTTCCTGCTCTTCCTTTGTGAGAAGGAGGTCTTCACGCCTTGTCCCGGATTTCGGGATGTCGATAGCCGGGAACATTCTCTTCTCTGACAGTTTGCGGTCGAGAACAAGCTCCATATTTCCGGTTCCTTTAAATTCCTCGTAAATCACATCGTCCATCTTACTTCCGGTATCTACAAGAGCGGTTGCCAGGATTGTCAGGCTTCCTCCCTCCCGCATATTTCTTGCAGCGCCGAAAAACCGTTTGGGCATATGCAGAGCCGCAGGATCAAGTCCTCCTGAAAGCGTCCGCCCTGACGGCGGCACAGTGAGGTTGTAGGCTCTTGCAAGACGGGTAATACTGTCCAGAAGGATCATAACGTCTTTTCCGTGTTCTACCAGCCTCTTGGCCCGCTCGATCACCATCTCCGACACTCTTTTATGGTGATCCGGCAGCTCGTCAAAAGTAGAGTAAATGACCTCTACATTTTTTCCCTCAATGGTTTCCTTAATATCTGTTACTTCCTCCGGGCGCTCATCGATCAAAAGGATCAGAAGATGTACTTCCGGATTGTTTTTTCTGACAGAGAGCGCCACCTCTTTTAACAGAGTAGTCTTACCTGCCTTTGGAGGAGAAACGATCATACCTCTCTGCCCTTTTCCGATAGGAGACAGAAGATCCATGATCCGCATGGCCGTACTGCTTCTTCCGCTTTCCAGGGACAATCTTTCATTTGGGAAGATTGGGGTCAGATCTTCAAAATTGGGCCTTCTGGCTGCAACAGCCGGATGAATGCCGTTGATCTTGGACAGATACAAAAGAGCACTGAACTTTTCCTGCTGGGTCTTGATTCTTGTATTTCCCTCCAGAATATCTCCGGTCTTCAAATTAAAACGCCGGATCTGGGAAGGAGAAACATAGACATCATTTTCCCCCGGGAGGTAATTTTCACAGCGAATAAAGCCATATCCGTCTGGAAGCACTTCCAGAATACCGTTGGCTGTCACCCCGCTGTCCAGGCGGTCAATATCATGCAGCTCCCGGTCTCCGGTATTGGCTGACAGCTCTTTTGCATTCTCCTCTGTCAGTCTGACCTGTGCAGAATTGTTTTTTCTGAAGGACTCATTTTTATGCTGCTCGCCTCTGGACTCGTTTCTTACATCCTGCTTTGTTACAGTCCTTTTCTCTTCCGGTTTTTTTTCTTCTTCTTTCTTTTCCTCTTCCTTCTTTTCTTTTTCGTCTTCTTCTACCATGCGGTCGATAAGCTGTGCTTTTTTCATTGTGGAAATACCGCGCAGTCCCCTTGCTTTTGCCAGATCTTTTAATGTGGCAAGAGGCAGAGTCTCATATTTTTCTCGCATATACACTGATCCTTTCTTACTCAATTTTTAAATCGATTCGGGAATTTTCGTCTGACTTGACAACCTGAAATATAGAGCTATTATACTATATCTTTTTCCCTTTTTAAAGTCCTAATTTTATGAAACTATACAGGTATACGCAGGACAAGGAATCCTGATAAAAATATTGCACCTGTTTTCAAGGAATGGTATGATTATTAACAGTTCTAACAAGTCTATAAAAATCTATAAAAATAAGAAGAAGGTGGAATATAATGACGATACAGGAAAAAGCTTTAGAAATGCATAAACAGTGGAATGGAAAAATAGAAACCGCTGCCAAATCACACGTCCGTTCAAGGGAAGATCTCTCCATTGCTTATACGCCGGGCGTGGCCGAACCCTGCAAGGTAATCGCCGAAGATCCGGAAGCGGCATATACTTACACCATGAAATCCAATACGGTAGCAGTTGTTTCTGACGGAAGCGCCGTTCTGGGACTGGGAAATATCGGCGCTTTAGCCGCCATGCCTGTCATGGAAGGCAAGGCCGTCCTTTTCAAGGAATTTGGCGGCGTCAATGCAGTCCCTATCTGCCTTGATACACAGGATACGGATGAAATTATCCGCACAGTCGTCAATATCGCTCCGGCTTTCGGAGGCATCAATCTGGAGGATATCAGTGCACCCAGATGTTTTGAAATTGAAGAACGGCTGAAGCAGCTTCTTAACATTCCCGTATTTCACGACGATCAGCACGGAACTGCTATTGTGGTGCTCGCAGGAATTATCAACGCTCTGAAAGTCACAGGAAAACACAAAGAGACCGTAAAGGTTGTCGTAAACGGAGCCGGAAGCGCCGGAGTTGCCATCACCAAGCTTCTCCTTCAGTATGGTTTCGCACATGTCACTATGTGCGATATCAACGGAATTATCAGCAAAGACTCTCCTGGCCTGAACTGGATGCAAAAACGGATGACAGAAGTCACCAATCTGGAGAATAAAACCGGCACTCTCGCCGACGCCCTGAAGGGTGCTGACATTTTTGTAGGAGTTTCCGCTCCCGGTATTGTATCAAAAGAGATGGTTGCTTCCATGAATCAGGATGCCATTCTCTTTGCCATGGCAAATCCTGTGCCGGAGATCATGCCAGATCTGGCAAAAGAAGCCGGTGCAAAGGTTGTCGGAACCGGCCGTTCCGATTTTCCAAATCAGGTAAATAATGTAGTCGCTTTTCCGGGTATTTTTAAAGGGGCTCTGGAGGGACGTGCCATTCAGATCACTGAGGAAATGAAGCTGGCGGCAGCTCTTGCCATTGCAGGGCTTGTGCCGGATGAAGAATTAAATGAAAACAACATCCTGCCGGAAGCTTTTGATCCTCGTGTGGCTGATGTCGTAAGCCGTGCAGTCCGAGACCACATTTAAAATCTGTATGGAAGATTTAAAACCTGTCTTCTGGGGAGAAAAGCGCTATCATTCCCTGGACTGGCATCTGAAGCATGTTTTCGGAGAAAAGCTGTATAAAATTTCCCTAAACGGACATATGAGCTGTCCGAACCGCGACGGAACGCTGGGAGATAGAGGCTGTATCTTCTGCAGTCAGGGCGGTTCAGGAGATTTCGCATCCGATCCCGGTCTTTCTGTAACCCGGCAGATTGAAACCGGGAAAAAACAGGCAGAAAAGAAATTTAAAGGCACAGGTTATATCGCTTATTTTCAGGCATACACCAACACTTATGCTCCCGTTTCTTATCTGCGCCGCATTTTTACAGAAGCAATCCTTCATCCCGATATACGGGTCTTGTCCATTGCCACCAGGCCGGACTGTCTGGATCCGCCTGTACTTCAGCTTCTTGAGGAGCTAAGCCGGATCAAACCCGTCTGGGTTGAGCTTGGTCTTCAGACCATACATGAAAAAAGCGCCAAGTTTATCCGGCGGGGTTATCCCCTTTCTGTTTTTGAGGATGCGGTAATGAAGCTTCGCGCACTTGATATTCCTGTCATCGTCCACACAATTCTCTTCCTTCCGGGAGAGACTCACGAACAGATATATGAAACCATTTGTTATTTAAACAACACAGATATCCAGGGAATCAAACTTCAGCTGCTACATGTGCTGAAGCATACGGATCTTGCGGACTACTACAAAGAGCATCCGTTTCATGTCCCTGACATGGAGGAATACATTCATGTGGCAGGTCAGTGCCTTTCTCTTTTAAGACCGGACATTGTCATCCACCGGCTGACCGGCGACGGGCCGAAACCGCTGCTCATCGCACCTCTTTGGACAGGAAATAAAAGGCTTGTATTGAATCAGATGCAGGCATATCTGAAATGCCAGAATATCTGGCAGGGAAGGAGTTATGATTCATGGCAGAACCATTTACATTATACAAACTGATCATCTTGTACATGCTGGAGAAAGTAGATTTTCCTCTGACTAATTCACAGATTTCCGAATTTATTCTCGACAAAGGCTATACCACTTATTTCAAGCTGCAAAGAGCCATTGCCGAGCTTAGTGAATCCGGATTTATCCGGGAAGAATCTACCCACAGCAGAACCTTCTACCACCTCACGGAAGAAGGAGCCGAAACCATACAGTATTTCCGCAATAAGATTTCTCCGGCCATCCAGTCCGATATTGATGAATTTTTAAAGGAAAAACATTATGAACTGAAAAATGAAGTCTCTGTCAAAGCGGACTACTTTCCTAACGCCAACCTGGAATATTCCGTCCGTTGCCAGGTGATGGAAAACCAGTTTCCTCTTATCGATCTGACCATTACCGTTCCATCAGAAACGGAAGCCCAGACAGTAGCTAACAACTGGAATAAAAAAAATCAGGAGATTTATGCTCTCATTATGCAAAACCTCCTGTAAACAGAACTTTTTTTATTTTAATTCCTGAGTGCGGTACAACTGAGCATATTTGCCGCCTTTGCGCATCAGCTCCTCGTGTGTACCGCTCTCCTGTATTTTTCCTTCATCTATAAGCACAATTCTGTCTGCATTTCTCACTGTAGCAAGACGATGGGCGATCACAAGAGTGGTACGCCCTTTTGTCAGCTCATCGAAGCTTTCCTGGATCTTACTCTCCGTAATGGTATCCAGCGCGGAAGTCGCTTCATCCAGAATCAGGATCTTCGGATTTTTCAGGAAGATCCGGGCAATAGCGATCCTCTGCTTCTGCCCTCCCGACAGCATCGTTCCCCGCTCTCCAATGTAAGTATTAAACTGATCCGGCATCTCCATAATATCATCGAAAATTTCCGCTTCTTTCGCCGCCTTCACAACCTCTGCATAGGAGGCGTCCGGTTTCCCGTATCTGATATTTTCCAGGATAGTGTCTGCAAACATGAAAACATCCTGCTGGACAATTCCGATATTATCCCTAAGCGAACGCTTTTTCACACTGCGGATATCTGTGCCGTCGATCCGGATGCTTCCTTCTGTGACATCATAAAATCTTGGTACAAGCTGGCACAAAGTGGTCTTCCCTCCTCCGGAATGGCCTACTACAGCCACCTTCTGTCCCGGCTCAATGTGAAGTGTCACATGGGTCAGCACTTCTGTATGCTCATCGTAGGAAAAGCTGACATCATCAATATCGATCTGCCCTTCTTTTATCTCCATATCTTTCGCATCTTCCCGTTCCTTTACCGCCGGCTGGATACGCATGATCTCATCAAACCGTTTCAGCCCTGCCGTTCCATTTGTAAAAATTTCTGCAAAATTGGAAAGTTTTCGGATCGGGGTAATGAACGTACTGATATAAAGATTAAAAGTAATAAGATCTACATAGTTCATTCTGCCCTGCATGATCTGCCATCCTCCAAACGTGATGACAGCCACCGGCATAATACACATAAAAAACTCCAAAGAGGCATTAAACCTTCCCATGGCTTTGTAGTAAATCCCCTTTGAGTTCTTAAACCGGTCATTGGATTTTTCAAATCTCTCCTGATCCACTTCCTCATTGGCAAACGCCTTGGAAGTCCTCATCCCGGAAATACAGGATTCTATATCCGCATTAATAGCAGCCATTTTCTCCTTCACCTTGACCGACGCATCCGCCATGCTCCTTCTGCATACCATGACAACCAAAAGGAAGATGGGAATAATAATCGCCACTACAAGGGCCAGCCGCCACTCAATGGAAAACATGAATCCAAGAGCCCCCACAATCGTAAGGACAGAGATCAGAAGATCTTCCGGGCCGTGGTGGGCAAGCTCGGTAATCTCAAAGAGATCCCCGGTCAGCCGGTTCATCAGTTTTCCGGTACGGTTCACATCATAAAACTCAAAGTCCAGATCCTGCAGATGGCAAAACAGCGCTTCCCGGATGTCAGCCTCCACCCGCACACCAAAGGTATGCCCCCAGTAGGTCATAATATAATTACACACTGAGCGAAGCACATAACTGACCGCCACAATGGCCATTACCGTAAAAAATGTCTGATACATTTTATCCGGCAGCATCTCATACATGGCATTTCTTGATACCAGCGGAAATGCAAGATCAATAGCCGCCACAAGGACAGCACAGCACATATCCAGTATAAAGATTCCCCGGTGGGGTTTGAAAAAGGAAAATAAAGTACGAAACATTTTCCGTTCCTCTTTCTAGTCAAACAGCGGTGTGGAGAAGTATCTCTCCGCGGTATCTGCCAGAACAGTTACCACTGTTTTGCCTTTTCCCAGCTCCCTTGCCATCCGTTTTGCCACAGCCACATTGGTGCCTCCGGAAATTCCGCACATAAGCCCTTCTTTGGCAGCAAGCTCTTTTGCTGTTTCGAGCGCCTCTTCATCTGTAACAATCTCAATCCGGTTGTATATATTCTGATTCAAAATTGCCGGGATCACTCCATCGCCAATTCCCATCTGAATGTGGGTGCCAATCTCTTTTCCTGACAAAATAGCCGCATTTTCCGGCTCTGCTGCCCAGATTTCCATATCCGGATTTTCCGCTTTTAATGCTTCTCCGATTCCTGTAATGGTACCGCCGGTTCCGATTCCCGAACAGAATCCATGAATAGGCCTCGCCGCCTGCTCAAGGATTTCCTTTCCTGTCTGTTCTCTGTGAATCTCCGAGTTGGCTTCATTTTCAAATTGCTGGGGCACATATACATTGGGATCCTCTTTTGCCATTTTAAGAGCTGTCTGGAGACATTCTTCAATACAATCTCCAATGTTTCCCGCATCATGGATCAGCTTTACTTCTGCTCCATAATGGCTTACCAGCTTCCTTCTCTCCTCGCTGACAGAATCCGGCATAATAATAATCGTCCTATACCCCTTCACTGCTCCGATCAGAGCCAGGCCAATTCCCTGGTTGCCGCTGGTAGGTTCCACAATTGTAGTTTTCCCCGGCTGGATCAGCCCTTTCTCCTCTGCTGTCTCGATCATATGCAGAGCGGTCCTTGTCTTAATAGATCCCCCTGCATTCATTGCTTCAAATTTTACCAGAATTTCTGCGTCATCAGATCCTGTCATATGATTCAGACGGATCAATGGCGTATTTCCCACTGCTTCTAAAATATTGTTGTACACCATTTTTCTCTTCCTTTCTCTTTTCAGTATTAATATATGTAGCTTACCCTTTTGCGTCTTCTTTTTTCTTCCGGGCAATTTGCAGGGGAACATTTACCCCCATGGGATTTACCATAACTCCTTTTGCTTCCGGTGCAAGGATCTCGCCCAGTTTTGCAAATTCCACTACTGCAGCCTGAAACCGCTTTTCCCGGTTAAATTTTGCAAACTCTGCCGCATCTGTAAAAACAGGCTGGAATATTGTCCCATCCTTTTGCTTCATAACCGGAAGTCCTTTTTGTGGCTCCACCGGCACAATATAGCGTCCTTTCTGGAAATCCGCCAGCATTTCTTCCTGCAGTTCTTTGACAGCCTCCTCCTTTGCCGCATTCGGATCCCGCCGTACCGCCTGCATCAGATAGAGGGCCGTAAGATGAAATTCCGGATTTTCCACGTGCACCTGACCTTCCGGAAGTTTGTCCACCTGAGGTCTTTTCACAAACTCGTCCAGCTGTATCCTTGTCTCTCCCTCCAGTCCTCTGCTGACAAACAGGGCATTGACGCCCATGGCAAAAAGGCTGGAATAAAAGGCAAGAAGTTGTTTATTCTCCACCTTCACAATACTGACAAGTTCTTTGTTTTCCAGCAGTTTTTTTGCCTCCTGCTTTGCCTCTTCCTCTGTCCAGAATATCAGGACCTGATCATCGTATGTATCCGGATCACAGGATACGTAAGGCATTTTTGTAAATCCGGACATAAGAACATAAAGCTCCGATGCCATCCTAAGCTTCGTCAGAGCTTCCTGCTTTTTTACACCGTTATTCTGATTACTGTTATTTTGTGCCATGTATATTTTCCTTTCTTTCCTTAAACAATCCTTTTTCTATCATACATCATTTATCCGCCAAATGGAATACAATGCAAAATAAAAATTCCTGCAGACGGCACTGTTTTCAGTGCTGCGCCGCTGCAGGAATTTTTTATGCACTCTTTGCAAACTGTGAATTGTACAGTTCTGCATAGAATCCGTTCTGTTCCAGCAATTCTTCGTGTGTTCCCTGTTCCACAATATCTCCGTCTTTCATGACAAGGATCATGTCCGCATCCCTGATTGTGGAAAGACGGTGAGCGATGATAAAGCTGGTCCGTCCCTTCATCAGATTGTCCATGGCTTTCTGGATCCGCACCTCTGTCCTTGTATCTACCGAACTTGTTGCCTCATCCAGGATCAGGATCTTCGGATCTGCCAGGATTGCTCTTGCAATCGTCAGAAGCTGTTTTTGTCCCTGTGAAACATTACTTGCCTCCTCATTGAGCACCATATTATATCCGCTTGGAAGCGTCTGTACAAACCGGTGCACATAAGCCGCTTTCGCCGCTTCCACCACATCCTCGTGGGTAGCATCCAGCTTTCCGTAACGGATATTTTCCTCAATAGTGCCGTTAAACAACCAGGTGTCCTGCAAAACCATGCCGAACATTTTTCTTAGTTCTCCCCTGTCAAAATCCCTGATATCATGACCATCCACCTTAATCGCTCCACTGTTCACATCATAGAACCGCATCAGAAGTTTTATCATCGTCGTCTTTCCGGCTCCTGTCGGTCCCACAATGGCGATCTTCTGTCCCGGCTCTACCTTGGCATTAAAATCATTGATGATGATATGGTCCGGATTGTATCCGAAGTGCACATGGTCAAATTCCACCCGGCCCTCCAGATTCTCCGTGGATACCGGGCTTTCAGGCGAAGGCTCTTCCTCCTCCTCTTCGAGAAATTCAAACACCCTCTCGGAAGCTGCCGCCGTAGACTGCAGCATATTGGCAACCTGTGCTACCTGCTGGATCGGCTGTGTAAACTGGCGGACATACTGAATGAAAGACTGGATATCTCCCACCTCAATCGTATTCCTGATCGCCAGATATCCCCCCAGGATGGACACCGCCACATATCCCAGATTTCCTACAAATTGCATAACCGGCATCATCATACCGGAGAAAAACTGTGATTTCCAGGCAGACTGATACAAAATGGTATTTGTCTCATTAAACTCCCGGATAATGTCTTCTTCTTTATTGAAGGCTTTCACGATGTTATGACCACTGTAAACCTCTTCTACCTGACCATTAATGTGTCCCAGATATTCCTGCTGGTCTTTGAAATACCGCTGGGAATGCTTGACGATCACAGAAATCAGTCCCATGGAAACCGGAAGGATTAACAGGGCAATGAGTGTCATCAAAGGGCTGATGCTCAGCATCATAACAAGTACGCCGATGATGGTCGTCACTGATGTAATGACCTGCGTAGCACTCTGATTCAGGCTCTGCCCCAGAGTGTCAACGTCATTTGTAATACGGGAAAGAATCTCTCCATGAGTCATTTTATCAAAATAGTTCATAGGCATACGGTTGATTTTTTCCGAAATTTCTTTTCTCAGGCGGTAAGTCATCTTCTGTGAGATTCCTGTCATAATATAGCCCTGTATAAAGGAAAGTATAGCGCTGACACAGTAAAGCCCCATCGCCCCAAGCAAGATCTGCCCTACTTTTCCGAAGTCAATCCCGGATCCTCCTGACACTTTGCTTACCAATCCGTTAAAAATCTCTGTCGTTGCTTTTCCTATAATCTTAGGTCCTGCTATATTAAAGGCTGTGCCTCCGATGGCAAAAATAGCTACAAACAGTATAGCAATCTTATACTTTCCCATATAATCCATCAGTTTTTTCATGGTGCCTTTAAAGTCTTTTGCCTTTTCCCCCGGCGCCATGTGGCCGCCCATATGTCCATGTCCTCTTTTTCCTGGTGCCATCCTAGCCCACCTCCTTCATGTCATTTTCCAGTTCCTTCTCAGACAGCTGTGAAGATGCGATCTGATAATAGGCCTCGCAGTTTTTCAACAATTCCTTGTGGGTACCGATGCCGGCGATTTTTCCGTCATCCAGGGCAATAATCTGTTCTGCATGGAGAATGGTGCTGATCCTCTGGGCAACAATAATTACTGTGCTGTCTTTTGTCTTCTTGTTAAGAGCATTACGGACTGCCACATCTGTTTTATAATCCAAAGCGGAAAAGCTGTCATCAAAAATATAAATCTTTGGATGTTTTGCCACCGCTCTGGCAATGGACAACCTCTGCTTCTGTCCTCCGGAAACATTGGATCCACCCTGCGAGATCGGACTTTTGTATTTTTTCTTTTTATTTTTAATGAATTCTGTTGCCTGCGCAATCTGTGCTGCTTCTTCCATTTCTTCCTCTGTCCCGTCCGGATTGCCATAAAGGATGTTGGACGCAATATCACCTGAAAACAGAATACCTTTCTGCGGCACATATCCCAGCTCGCTTCTTAACTTATGCTGTGTAATGTTCCGGATATCATGGCCATCCAATAAGATCCTTCCCTTTGTCACATCATAAAATCTGGGGATCAGATTTACCAAAGTTGTTTTACCGCATCCGGTACTTCCGATAATCGCTGTCGTCTGCCCCGGCTTTGCAGTAAAATTCAGATCTTCCAGTACATCTTCCTCTGCTCCCGGATAGCGGAAGGATACATGATCGAATGTGATCTCTCCCCGGCAGTCCTCTATTTCTTCCGGCTGATCCGGATCCAAAATCATGGTATTGCTCTGAAGCACTTCATCGACACGCTCGGCAGATACGGCAGCTCTTGGAAGCATGACAGAAATCATACAGATCATAAGGAAGGCCATAATGATCTGCATAGTATACTGGATAAATGCCATCATATCTCCCACCTGCATTGTACCGTCGTTAACGCTGTGAGCGCCGTTCCACACGATCAAAACAGAAATCCCATTCATGATAAGCATCATGACTGGCATCATAAAAGTCATGGCACGGTTTACAAAAAGATTCAGCTTTGTCAGATCCGTATTTGCCCTGTCAAACCGTTTTTCTTCATGCTCCTCTGTATTGAATGCCCTGATAACCTGCAGACCGGTAAGGATCTCTCTGGAAACCAGGTTAAGGCGGTCTACCATTTTCTGTACGATCTTAAATTTCGGCATTACAACAAGGAACAGTATAATTACAACTGCAAAAATCAGTCCCACTGCCAGACCAATGATCCATGACATATCCACATTGGTATTGAACACCTTCCAGATACCGCCGGCAGCGATAATAGGTGCATACAATACCATCCTTAAAATCATGACTGTCAAGATCTGTATCTGCTGAATATCATTGGTGCTTCGGGTAATCAGCGAAGCGGTAGAAAAGGTATCAAACTCATTGTTGGAAAATCCTACAACCTTGTGGAATACCTTTTCTCTTGTCTCCCGTCCCACACTTGCTGCAACCCTGGACGCCATCAGACCTACCAAAATGCTGGCCAACATTCCAAGAGCGGCAAGCGCCAGCATTTTGCCTCCGGTGCTTAGGATATAACTGTTCTGTATGGCATCCATATCCAGTCCCAGATTTTCATAAACAGAACGGATATAGACTGTGGCCGCCTGTTCCACAATGGTGTCCGGCATATCCTTAAGTCCCTCATCCATCTGGCTTACCATCTCATCCCTCTGGGCTGCATCCATCATGGAAAACATCTCAAAGACTGTCATGTCATTTGAAATTTGTACAGGCATTTCTGCCTGTCCCTTCTGAAGCGGCATCGTCTGTTGCATTTGCTGCTGCATCTGCTCCTGCATCTTTTCTTCCATTTGTTTCGTCATATCACTGTCAGATTCGAATCCCGAAACAAGAAGCATTGGTTTTCCCAGTATATCAGAAAGTTCCTGCGCCTTATCCTCCTGTCCGCTGATTTCGTCTTTTAAACGGTACACCGTTCCATCGTAATCATAATCCCTGTCTTTGCTGACCTCATACGCATTCTGTACTTCTTCCTGGTCTTTCGATGGGACAAACAAAAGAAGCTTGTTTAACTCCTCCTCTGATATTTCCTCCGGAATTGTCTCATCAACACCGCCCTGCTGAATACCAATATTTACAATATCAGAAGTATAGGACGGAAGGGACAGATCACAATATGCCTGTACCATCAATACACATAAAATCAAAAAAACGGTTCCTGCATAAGGCTTCAGGAACTTAAATAGCTTTCTCATATACTTATGTCTCTCCTTTTTGTCATGATTATTCCTCTTTATCCTGGGGATACATCCGGCTGATAATACAGTTCATATCCATTCCATCCATTTCTTTGGATTTCAGGATATTTTCTTCCATCTGCAGTAAAAATCTCCGAAGAAGAAGCTTCTCTTCCGGCAAAAATCCCCGAAACATGATTTCCTCTATCTGGCGGAATACTTTCTTCATGTCATCAATACATCCAGTCCCCTTTTCCGTCAGGTGAATCCTGATTTTCCTCTGATCCAGTTCATCCGGCTGTTTTATCACATAGCCTTTCTCCTCCATTTTCCTAAGAGCAACCGTCATGGACGGCGGTGTGATCCCGATTCTGGCGGCCAGCTCTCTCTGTGTCAGATTCCCACGATGGCTCAGTGTGAACAGAATACCTGCCTGCCCCGGATTCAGATCAAAATGCTCCAAAAGATGTATTGCCTGATACTTTGTCAGATGAAGCAGCTGCTGCAAAATCATCTGAACAGGAGCATTTCCGTTCTCCAATTTCATTTCGCACCTCCCTATTAGTTAGATGTCTAACGGTTATTTTAGTAGTGTTGATCACTAAAGTCAACGTATAAAGACTAATTTTTATTATCTTCTTATACTTTTCACAAAAAATTTATTAAATATCTAAT
This sequence comes from Claveliimonas sp., assembly GCF_037273965.1. NCBI lineage: Bacteria > Bacillati > Bacillota > Clostridia > Lachnospirales > Lachnospiraceae > Claveliimonas > Claveliimonas sp. The sequence goes on from NZ_JAYAZJ010000043.1 coordinate 16,081, forward strand.
CAAAAAATGCAATTTGGCACGTAACACTTTTAAAAAATGTTACGTGCCATGTTATTTTTTTATCAATCTATATCTTCTTCTGCTATTTTGCTTTTCGCATCCGGTTCTCCCTGTACCAGGTGAAGATGCCGGATTCTCTCTTCCAGCCCCCGCTCCACAATGTACTGATATACGCTCTTGGGAACCAGATGCTCCCACTCCTCTCCGGTGGCAATACAGCTTCTCACCCATGTGCCGGTCACTCCGGCTTCTTCCTTTGTCCGCCTCCAGAGTACTTCTGTTTTCAGCCCCAGGCCGTTTAAGATTTTCAGCTTTTCTTCTTCCCAGCCGTCGCAGATTCCCAGATAGTACACGCCATCCTCCGGGACGTACTGTGTAATATACTCCGGGCGGTTAATGGGAAACGGCATGATCTCATACTCTGATGCCGGCACTCCAAATTCTTCCATAGCCAGGCGTATCATCTCATACCGTTCCAGATAGGTCAGCGGATTTGCGCCTCTTGTGGAGCGGTTTTCATCGTTGACCGATTCCCGCACATAAGACGGGTCCGGATTGGTGATCCCAATATATAACTTTTGACACCGCATTTTTGCTGCCAGCAGATATTCCATATGTTTCAGGTGCAGAACCTGAAACCTTGCATTTACAACCCCTTTTTCTACCATAGCTGATTCTCTCCTCCTGTTTTCTTCTTCCCAGTATACTCTGCCTGGCAATGAAATGCAACCAGACACACTCTCCCTTACAAATACAGCCGGAAATCTCACCCGATTACGGTTGCCAGGTTCCTTTTCCTATATTAAAATAATATATAACGCCAGTAAAGGGTGATTCCATTCAAGATAAAAAGGAGGTCTCTTTATGCTTCAAAGTGAGCAGCAGACTTATATTGAAACTTCTCTTCCCTTTTGGGATAAACTGACTTCTTCCGAAAAAAATATCGTGCTGCAAAATGCAGCCTTTTCTTTCTATAAAAAAGGAGAATCCATTCACAGCGCCGAGTACAAATGCCTCGGGCTTCTCCTTGTAAAATCCGGTTCGCTCCGCGTATATATTCTATCGGAGGATGGCAGAGAGATTACGCTGTACCGTATCCAGGAAGGGGAGCTCTGTGTTCTTTCTGCTTCCTGTGTTCTTCAATCTATCACATTTGACGTATACATTGACGCTGTGACAGACTGTGAACTCCTTCAGGTCAGTTCTTCAGCCATTGCACTTCTGATGCACGACAACATCTATGTGGAAGCCTTTGCATACCGCGCAATTACAGAACGGTTCTCTGATGTCATGTGGGCAATGCAGCAGATTCTGTTTATGAGCTTTGACCGGCGCCTCGCCATCTTCCTCCTGGATGAATCTGCTTCATTAAAATCCGATGAACTCCATATGACCCACGAAGAGATCGCCCGGCTGATGGGAAGCGCAAGAGAAGTCGTCACCCGCATGCTGAAATATTTCTCTTCAGAGGGATATGTGGAACTGTCCCGGGGTATGGTAAAACTCACAAACAAAGCCGCCCTGCGGCGACTTTGCTGATCTTCTGTTCAAATAAAGAAAAAGGATTTTATACGGTTACACATATGTTCCCCCAGCAGGGATTATGGTGCCTCCGGAGTCAATTCCCATCAACGCGCTGACGATCGTCCACATAAGACGGAAAAGCCAGTTTCCCACGGAGTTCATGGGATAACTTAAGGCTCCGCTCATCAGAAGGACCACCAGGATCAAAGTCCGGTAGGGGCGTATTCTCGCGTAAAAATATGCCACTTTTGGGTAAATCTGTTCCAGTACATTGGAGCCGTCCAGCGGCGGAAACGGGATCAGATTGAACACGCCAAGACCGATATTCATCTGCACAGAATAGTAACAGAGCAAAAAACCTGTCTGCGCAAACGCCGAGTCCTCTCCTCCGTATACCGCAAAGAGCATGCACAGCACGAGAGACAGAAAGGCTATAATAAAGTTCATAACGGGTCCCGCAAGGGACACCAGTATGATTCCTTTCCTTCTGTCTTTATAGTATCTGGTATTGATCCTTACCGGTTTTGCCCATCCCACATGGAAGAAGATGAGGCAAAGCGTTCCCGCCAGATCCAGGTGCTTCAGCGGATTCAGGGACATTCTCCCTTCAAGCCTTGGAGTGGGATCTCCGAGTTTTTCGGAGACCCACCCATGTGCATATTCATGAAATGTTATAGCGATCAGAATGACCGGAACTGTATAAAGCAAAGTCCGCAGCTGTTCTAAGTAGTATTGAAACATCATTTCTATTCATCCTTTTTGAGCAAAATCTTCATAAATTCTTCCCCTGTGATGGTCTCCCTCTCATAGAGATACTGTGCGATCTCATCCAGCTTCTTTTTGTTTTCCCGAATGATATTCGCAGCTTTTTCATATTGTTCTTTTACCACATCTACTACCTTTTTGTCAATTTGTGTCTGAGTTTCCGGGGAACATGCAAGTGAAGTATCACCTCCAAGATACTGGTTCGTCTGGGTTTCCATGGCCACCATTCCGAACTCCTCATTCATTCCGTATCTTGTGATCATGGCTCTCGCAAGCTTTGTCGCCTGCTCAATATCATTGGATGCTCCTGTTGTAATAGAATGAAATACTATTTCTTCTGCCGCCCTTCCTGCTGTCAGAGTTGCGATCTTATTTTCAATTTCTTCCTTGCTCATCAGATAATGATTTCCCTCATCTACCTGCATAGTATATCCGAGGGCGCCGGATGTACGGGGCACGATCGTAATCTTCTGAATCGGAGCAGACTGTGTCTGCATTGCTGCAACGAGGGCATGGCCTACTTCGTGGTAAGATACGATCAATTTCTCTTTGTCTGTCAGAATCGCATTTTTCTTCTGGTATCCGGCAATGACAACCTCAATACTTTCTTCCAGATCACTCTGTGTTGCAAACTTTCTTCCCTCTCTCACGGCCCGAAGCGCCGCCTCATTGACAATATTTGCCAGTTCCGCCCCTGAAGCTCCCGAAGCCATACGCGCAATTTTATTAAAATCTACATCTCCGGCAACTTTTATCTTCTTGGCATGTACTCTTAAAATGTCCTCCCGCCCTTTCAGGTCCGGAAGTTCAACAGGTACTCTTCTGTCAAACCGGCCCGGTCTTAAAAGTGCCGGATCCAGAGATTCCGGTCGGTTTGTGGCAGCCAGTATGATAACGCCGGTATTTTCCTCAAATCCGTCCATCTCTGTCAGCAGCTGATTCAATGTCTGCTCTCTCTCGTCGTTTCCTCCGATCTGTCCATCCCTCTTTTTACCGATGGCGTCAATCTCATCAATGAATACAATACAGGGAGCTTTTTCCTTTGCCTGACTGAACAGATCTCTCACCTTTGATGCCCCCATCCCCACAAACATTTCCACAAATTCGGATCCTGAAATAGAAAAGAAGGGAACACTGGCCTCCCCTGCAACTGCCTTGGCAAGCATGGTTTTTCCTGTTCCCGGAGGGCCTACAAGAAGGATCCCTTTCGGCATGGAAGCCCCAATTTCTTTATATTTCCCGGGATTGTGCAGATATTCCACAATCTCCGTCAGATTTTCTTTCGCTTCATCCTCCCCTGCCACATCTGTAAATTTGATCCCTTCCGTAGAATTCACATAAATTTTGGCATTACTTTTTCCCATGCCAAACATCATGGAATTAGCTCCCCCTGCCTTTTTAGTAAGTTTACGGGACATATACTGTCCGATCAGAATAAAGATTACCAGAGGAATGATCCAGGAAAGCAGCGCACTTAAAACCGGAGAGGTCTGGCGGATTTCTTCCCCATAAAACGAAATTCCCGCATCATACAGTCTCTGAGTCAGCTGGTCATCCTCTACCATAGCGGTCTTATAGACTGCTGTCTCGTCCTCGTCTGTAAACAAAATAGTATTTTCCTGCTGCTGGATCTCTACCTTTCCTATCTTTCCTTCTTCTGTCATAGATATAAATGTACCATAGTCTACTTCTTTGATCTGTCTTTCTGAAATCCATGGCATTGCCAACAGATTAAAGAGAAGCAGTACAATAATAACAATCGTATAGTAATAAATCAGTGGTTTCTTCGGTGATTTTACCTGCTGCATATTTTTCCCTCCTACTGTTCTTCGCATTTCATCTGTGCGTCAATGGCTGTCAGCGCTGCTAAGAGAGCGTGATTCATTGCCTGTACGGCAAAATCAATACTATATTCCGCATACAGCGTCTTTGCCTCCGCTTCTTTTTCTACTGTAGTCCCGTCCCCTCCTATGTCGTCTGCTATACTGTCAATAAACTCTTTTGTGCGGTTCATATATTCCAGCTGTGCTTCAGCCAGCTTATATACCGCCCGGGAACGGCATCCTTCCATCCTCTGTTCCAGTATATACCCTTGCTTATCACACTCATTCCGCATCTGGCGCATTTCCTCCAGGATTCTTCGATGATCCTCATTCTGG
>NZ_JAYAZJ010000044.1:0-6404 GCF_037273965.1 Claveliimonas sp.
ATATGTGGATATTCCCTCTGTACTGGAGCCGGATGTAGAAAAAGCCATCAGAGACAGAGTTAAGGACGGCACAGGAAATCTCTATGTACTTGTAAACTATACGGCACTTTTTGCCACCAGAAATATACTGAAAAAACTGGAGGGAGAGCAGAAATGAAACTGACTATTGGACATTTATATCCGGATCTGCTGAATCTCTATGGTGACAGGGGAAATATCCAGTGTCTTATGAAACGGTGTCAGTGGAGAGGGATCGAGTCAGAGACAATTTCCTTTGAGCTGAATGATACCATTGATTTTTCCGGATTGGATATCGTGCTTCTGGGCGGAGGTTCAGACAGGGAGCAGATGCTGGTCTGTGAAAAGCTCAGAGAGCTTCAGGGAGCTTTTAAGGCGTATGTGGAAAACAACGGAGTTGTGATCGCTATCTGCGGAGGCTATCAGCTTCTGGGAAATTATTATAAAACAGACCAGGGAATGATCAAAGGGCTTGAGCTTGTGGACATGCACACAGAACAGCAGGAGGGACGGCTGATCAGTAATATTGTTCTCAAAAGCGACTTATTTGACATGCCGGTGGTTGGCTTTGAAAACCATGGAGGAAGAACCTTTATCGGAAATAATCAGCCTCTTGGAAAGGTTCTTTACGGAGCGGGAAATGACGGACAGACAGGATATGAGGGCGTAGTCTACAAAAATGTGATCGGAACGTATCTTCACGGACCTCTTCTTCCCAAGAATCCTCAGCTTGCAGACTGGCTGATCACCCAGGCCCTCAGACGGAAATACGGAGAGAGTCTGCAGCTGGAACCGCTGGATGACACCCAGGAAAAGGAAGCAAATGATTATATTTACAAAAGGTTTGTGAAATAACACTTGCAATCAAAAAAAACTGACGTTATAATGAAGCCGTGGAGCGGTACAGAATCCGTTTCATAAGATTCAGAAACAGACTTGAAAGGAGTAACAATTATGCAGAAGTATGTATGCGAGCCATGTGGATATGTATATGACCCGGAAATCGGCGATCCGGACAGCGGAATCGAGCCGGGCACAGCATTTGAAGATATTCCGGAGGATTGGGTTTGCCCGATCTGCGGAGTAGGCAAGGATGAATTTGTACCGGAAGACTAAGTAACCGGACGGAAGGGTGCCGAAAGCAGGCTGCTTTTGACACCTTTCTTTTTATACATGGATGTTTCAGCAGAAAAGCGTAAGACTTTTGCAGAAGAATATAAGGAATTCTGAACAGAAAGGAAGCCAGCATGAAGAAAAAGACAGCAGTTATTTTTATAGGATTTTTTATGACTTTGGGAGCTCTGTCAGGATGCGGCGGAAATGATGCCACAGAAGCTGCCAGCGAGAGTGCCCAGACAGAGGATGAGGGAACCGGAGAAGACGAGGAAATGCAGGAAGCCCGGGAGGAAGAACAGGAGCAGAAAGAGAAGGAAGAAAAGAAAGCCGAAAAGGAAGCGGAGAAGGCTTCAAAAGAAGATAAAAAAGAAACTGAGAAGAAATCCGAAGCAGAGGATTCCGAAAATAAAAAAGAGGCTCAGGAGGAAACTGAGACAGAAAGTGTGAAGATCGCGGTTCTTCTTCCTGATCAGGAAGAATGGTCAGATGATGCTCAGGTGCTTGAGGCAAATCTGAAAGAGGACGGATACGAGCCTTTACTGGCCTATGCTGAGGGAGACGCTTCCAGACAGGTATCTCAGATACAGGAAATGCTGGAACAGCAGGTAGCTGCTTTTATTATCACTCCGGTAGACGCTTATGGACTGACGGATGTGCTGGCAGAAGTAAAAGAGGCAGAGATCCCGGTATTTTCCTATGATGATCTTATTATGGATACCAATGCGGTGAAATATTATACGACCTTCGGAGGCCGACAGGCAGGACAGATGATCGCAGAAGAGATCATTAAAAAGGAAAACCTGAAAGAAGTGCAGGAAGAAAAGGAAACCAGAACCATTGAATTTCTGATGGGTTCTCCGGACGATACAGAAGCTTTGTTCCTGTATAATGGAGTTATGGAAGGACTGCAGCCTTATCTGGATGACGGAACCCTGGTGTGCACTTCCGGTAAGATCAGCTTTGACGATACCGGAATCATCAGGTGGAGCAGAGAGCTTGCCGGTACACGGATGAGCCAGCTCCTTGAGGATTCTTATGAAGACGGAGCTGTTCCGGATATTATCTGTACAGGGTTTGATGATGCCGCTCTGGGGGCTGAAGAGACTCTGGAGACAGCGGGAATTGTTCCCGGAAGTGAGCAGTGGCCTTTGATCACAGGAGTGGGATGTAAGGAGGAAGCAGTGAGATCCGTGGCATCCGGAAAAATCGGTTTCAGTCTCTTTATGGATTACAGAGATCTGGCAGATAACTGCGAGCAGATGGTTCACGTTTACCTGACAGGAGAGGAGGATCCGGAGGTAAACGATTACGAACAGTATGACAATGGTGTAAAGATCATCGGAACGTACCTCTGTGAGTCGCAGGTAATAGACGGCGATAATTATGAGCTTCTGATCGACAACGGTTATTATGAGGAAGAAGAGATAGCTCCGGAGGCTGAGGAAACCGTAACACCAGTCCCGGAGGAAAGCGTTACTCCTTCTCCGAAAGAAGACGAAGCGACTCCACAGGAAAGTGCAGCTTCCGATTGGGAAGAAGACAAAGAAGCAGTAAAACAGTCTTCAGGGGAAAAAGAGGATTCTGATTTAAAAAAGGAAAAAGAGTCTGACAAGGATGAAAAGAAAGCGTCGGAAAAAGTAACCTTAAAGAAAAGTAAATCCGCTTCTGACGATAAATAAGAAAATAAAACAGCCCGGAGCTTTACCGTAAATATATGGCAAAGCTCCGGGTTGTGTATTTGTCCGGGAAAATCCGGAAAAGGTTCGGTTTTATCTGAAAGTCAGAGAATCATCGGTCATGGAATCAATAATGGCAAGTGATTCCAGGCGCACACCCATATCGCGGATACACTGACCGCCGTTCTGGAATCCCTTTTCAATTACAATTCCCGCGCCTTCAAGAACGGCTCCTGATTCTTTTACAATTTCAATCAGTCCCATCAGGGCGCATCCATTGGCAAGGAAATCATCGATCAGAAGAACATGGTCTTCCGGTCCGAGGAATTTTTTGGAAAGGATTACATCATATACTTTTTTATGTGTAAAGGATTCCACTTTGGAGCAGTACATTTCCCCGTCAAGATTCAGACTCTGCGCCTTTTTGGCAAAAATAACAGGTACATCGAAATACTGAGCTGCGATGCAGGCAATGCCGATGCCAGAGGCCTCAATGGTAAGAATCTTTGTGATCGGACAGTCTGAAAAACGTCTTTTGAATTCTTTTCCGATTTCATTGATCAGAGTAATATCCATCTGGTGATTCAGAAAACTGTCTACTTTTAAAATATTTCCTGGTTTTACAATTCCGTCTTTAAGGATACGGTCTTTTAAGAGCTGCATGACTTCTCTCCTTTGATTTAATTACATTCTTATTAGAAATTACATCTAATATACGCTATTCTCGGCGGAAGTTCAATTCTTTTCGACAAAGTTTTGCAAAAAAATTGTGGAAGTACCCACAAAAAGTTATGCTTACTTCCGTTGCATTGCCTGAAAAGGTCTGGTACAATGAAAAAAAGCCAATATAAAAAGAAAACAGAACGAAAAAACAGAAAAGAATCACTGAAACAGAAAGAGCAGGGAGAAGAGCAGCGTTTTATCTGTCGGGAAAAACACAGGGAAAATAACTGCAAAAAATACAGGAGAGGGAAGGCGTATCATGAAAGAATACGAAGTGATCTGGGAGATTTTTAACAAATGCCCGGGAAATCAGATGCGGGATGTATTTGTAGATGAGGTGCAGCTGGAAGACCCGGAAGAATATGTAAAGAATAAATTTCAGGGAAAAGAAGTTTCCTATGACAAGACAGTTCTTGAAGACGGAACAGTGATTTTTGATATTCTCACCTCGGGGATAAAACAGAGATGCTCCTTTACAGAGATTTAGTAGCTGTGCTATAATGGCAGGTGGCGGCAGAACAAAGAGGACCGCAGATCAGTCCGGTAAGGCCGGGAAAGGAGCACACATGAGCGAAACAAAAGAGACACATGAGCATATCATGGAGGACGGAAGTGTGGTTGAACATACACACGGAGCGCACGGCCATCATCACAGTCATGCGCAGACCAAGGCTGTACTTAATCGTCTTTCAAGAGCAATCGGCCATATGGAATCTATTAAGAGAATGGTAGAAGACGGACGTGACTGTTCCGAGGTTCTGATTCAGCTTTCAGCAGTGAAATCCGCAATTAATAATACAGGCAAGATCATTCTCCAGGACCACATTGAGCACTGCATTGTAGATGCTGTGGAGCATGGGGACCGGGACGCTATCAGGGAACTGGAAAAGGCCATAGACCGGTTCATCAAATAAGGGAGAATCTTACTGCACAGATAGACGATAATAATATAGAAGGAGAAGTAAGATGGCAAAGGAATGTAACAGCAAAACCTGTGACAAATCAAGCTGCGAGGGATGCAGCAGCAAAGGTAAGAACATGGATCTTATGGCAGAAGCCAATTCCATGTCCAATGTAAAACATGTGATCGGTATTGTCAGCGGCAAGGGCGGCGTAGGTAAATCTTTTGTAACAGCATCTCTTGCAAACCGCATGGCAGCCAAAGGCTTTAAAGTAGGTATTCTGGACGCGGATATTACCGGTCCGTCTATTCCGAAAATGTATGGTCTGAAGGGCGCTGCCCAGGCAGACGACAATGGAATCTACCCAATGGAGACAGGAAACGGGATCAAGGTTATTTCTGTAAACCTCCTGCTTCCTACAGAGGAGACTCCTGTTATCTGGAGAGGACCGATCCTTGCAAATATGGTAAAACAGTTCTGGACCGATGTGATCTGGGGAGACCTGGATTATCTGTTTGTAGACATGCCTCCGGGAACCGGCGACGTACCGCTTACTGTATTCCAGTCACTTCCGGTTGACGGAATCGTGATCGTAAGCTCTCCGCAGGATCTTGTAAAAATGATCGTTAAAAAAGCATTTAATATGGCTGAAATGATGCATATTCCGGTACTTGGGATCGTAGAGAATTACAGCTATGTAAAATGTCCGGACTGCGGAAAGGAGATCAAAGTATTTGGTGAAAGCCATATTGATGAGATTGCGGCAGAACTTGGAGTTCCGGTACTTGGCAAAATGCCCATCGAGGCATCTTTTGCAGATTATGCGGACAAAGGAGAATTCCATCAGGTAGTAAATACTTATCTTGAAGCGGCAGATAACTGTATGCCGGTATAAGATAAGAATTAATATAAGCTCAAAAATACTATGGCCCCTGGCCGGATCGAGAAAGGAGTCTCTCATGAGCAACGTAAGACGTGTTTATGTAGAAAAGAAACCTGCCTATGCAGTTCAGGCAAAAGAACTGAAACATGAAATCAGCAGTTACCTGGGAATCAAATCTGTTACAGGTGTAAGAGTGCTGATTCGTTATGATGTGGAGAATATTTCTGACGAGGTGTTTGAAAGAGCCTGCAGGACAGTATTTGCAGAGCCGCCGGTAGACGAGCTTTACCAGGAAAGCTTTGAAACCGCAGAGAATTCCAGAATTTTTTCTGTAGAATATCTGCCGGGTCAGTTTGACCAGAGAGCAGATTCTGCAGTACAGTGTGTTCAGTTTCTGGATGAAAATTCCCAGCCGATCATCCGTTCCGCTACTACCTATGTAATTGAAGGAACCGTAACGGATGAGGAATTTGAAGCTGTAAAACACCACTGCATCAATCCGGTAGATTCCAGAGAAACAGGAATTGAGAAACCGGAAACTCTGGTAAATGTTTTTCCGGAGCCGGAGGATGTAAAGATTTTTGACGGCTTTAAGGATATGGCGGAAAATGATCTGAAGGATCTGTACGATTCTCTTAATCTTGCAATGACATTCAGAGATTTTCAGCATATTCAGAATTATTTCAAAGGGGAAGAGAACCGCAATCCTTCCATGACAGAAATTCGTGTTCTGGATACCTACTGGTCAGATCACTGCCGTCATACTACCTTTTCTACTGAGCTTACAGATGTTAAATTTGGTGAGGGCGACTATAAAGAGCCTATCGAAAAAACATATGAGCAGTACCTGAACGACAGAGAGGTTCTTTATAAAGACCGTGACGACAAATTCATCTGTCTGATGGATCTTGCCCTGATGGCAATGAAAAAACTGAAATCTGAAGGAAAGCTTCAGGATCAGGAGGAATCTGACGAGATCAATTCCTGCAGTATTGTAGTTCCTGTAGATGTTGACGGCAAAGAAGAAGAGTGGCTGATCAACTTTAAAAATGAGACACACAACCATCCGACAGAGATCGAGCCGTT
>NZ_JAYAZJ010000045.1:0-10687 GCF_037273965.1 Claveliimonas sp.
AGGGAAGGGAATGCCCGGAAACGGAGGTGGAGAAGCAGGAGATCTTCTCCTGAAAGTGAAAGTAGGGAAAAAGAGAGGATTTGAGCGGAAAGGAACAGATGTCTATTCTACCCTTCAAATTCCCTTTACAACAGCAGTGTTTGGAGGGGAAGCTCTGGTGAATACTCTCTATGGAAATGTAATGTGCAAAATAAAAGAAGGTACACAGTCAGGTACGAAGATCCGGCTGCGGGGAAAAGGGATTGTGTCCCTGGAAAATCCGGGGATACACGGCGATCATTATGTAACAGTACAGATTGAGGTGCCGAGAAATTTAAATCCGGAGGCAAAGAAGAAATTAAAAGAGTTTGAAAAAGCGGCAGGATTGAATAACGGCGGTCATGGAAGGAAGAGTGTAGCTTAAGTTCCAGTCCAGGGTATACAAAATTATCTGTAAGAAGAACCAGAAGGGAAGATCACTGAGAAAGCGAAGGAGCTGTTCTGTGATTTTTCCCTTCCTTTTTTATGCACGTGATATAATGATTACATACCCGTGTAGAGGAAAAAGGGTAATTTAGAATAAGGAGACAACCGGAAAATGATAAAAATTACAAAAGAGAACTTTCATCCAGGACAGATCTGCGCATCCGGCCAGTGCTTCCGAATGGATCCTGTAGGAGAGAAGCGGTATGCTCTGATTGCGTCCGGGTATTACCTGGAAATAGAAGAAGTGGGGGACCAGAGCTTTCTTTTTTCCTGTACCAGGGAAGAGTTTGAAAAATTTTGGAGAGGATATTTCGATATGGATGGAGACTATAGCGCCTGTATAAGGGCAATTGATCCCAGGGACAGCTATCTTATGGATGCGGCCCGTTTCGGTTCCGGTATTCGGATTTTGCGTCAGGATCTGTGGGAAATGATCGTGTCTTTTATCGTTTCACAGCAAAATAATATTCGCCGTATCAAGAAAATTCTGGAACTTTTATCACAGAGATATGGAACAAAGATGACTGATTTACAGGGAAAGGAATACTATGCGTTCCCGAAACCGGAAGAACTGGCTCAGGCGGATGAAGATGCATTTCGGGCATGTAATCTTGGATACAGAAGCAGATATATAAAAAATACGGTAAACAGTGTGCTTTCCGGAGAAGCAGACCTGGAGAAGATAAAAGGGATGTGCTATCAAGAGGCACGCAAGGAGCTGATGAAGCTTAGCGGAGTAGGGGAGAAGGTGGCAGACTGTATCTGTCTTTTTGCACTCCACCATCTGGAAGCATTTCCCGTTGACACACATATCAAAAAAGTTCTAAAAAAGAACTATCCACAGGGATTTCCTTTTGAAAAATATAAAGGGTCGGAAGGAATCCTGCAGCAGTATATTTTTTATTATGATCTGCAGCATTCGGAAATCTGAGATCGGAAACAGCAAATGTGACAGTTACTGCATATTTTTCCTTGCAGCCAGGATATAATAAGGGCATAAGTGAAAAAAGGAGAAATCAGATGGAGAAATGCAGGGAAAACCAGTTGAAGAAGGAGGAAAGAAAGCGGAATGCCAGGGAATTTCTTCTGGCATCTGAGGGAGGATGCAGCGCTATGTCCTGGGAGACAGAAGATGGTCTTGTACTGTGGGGAAGAAACTTCGATTTTAACAGGATAGCGAAAGGGACAAATGTCCTGTATGTCCCGGCGGAGATTCCTTATGATACATGCGGCGGCGTACTGCCGGAAGAAAAGACATTACCCTCAAAGAAGCGGGGAAAATATGCGGCAATTGGAATCGGAGGGCTTTTTCTTTCCGACACGCCTCTTTTTTATGAAGGCATGAACGAGGAAGGGCTGATGGGAGGTCAGCTCTATTTCCGTAAATTCGCCGCATATCCAAAGAACTGTCAGTCCGGACGTATACCGGTACAGCCTTCGGTGCTCCTGACACATGTCCTGTTGCAGTGCAAAGATACAAAGGAAGTAGAAGAAGAACTGAAAAACCGGATCAGTCTTGTAGATTTGCCGATTCTGGGAACTGTGGTGCAGGTGCACTGGATGTTTACAGACAGGAGGGGAAGAAGCATTGTAGTAGAGGAGCGGCGGGATGGTCTTCATGTCTATCCGGATACAATGGGAATCATGACGAACAGCCCGGACTATGAATGGCATCGGTTGAACATCTTAAATTATGTGCAGATCAGGCAGGAAGATTATGGCATAAGGGAGTTTGATGGAGAGAGAGTAGAGCCCTGCTTTTCCGGCAGCGGTACTCTGGGGCTTCCAGGAGATTTTACCTCTCCGTCACGGTTTGTGCGTCTGGCCTTTTTGAAGAAGTATGGGGTGAAGGGAAAGAATGAAAAAGACGGGGTGACAAGGCTGTTTCATATGATGCATCACGCTGCGTTCCCGCCGGGACTTGCAGTGGTCGGCGAACCGGGGGAGAATATGCCGTATGATGAGAGAATGGTTCCCTATGACTATACGATTTACACCTCCGTGATGTGTGCACAGTCGGGAAGGTTTTACTGGACAACTTTTGAGAATATGAATATCCGCTGTGCAGCCCTTGCCGATCTGAAAGAGCGGCAGGAGCCGGTACAGCTTGAATTGAATGGAAGGGACGGATACAGTCAAGAAAGAGTAAGATAACGGAGGTAAATTTAAATACAGATCAGGTCAGCTCAGACATGCCATGATAGAGCTGGTAGTACATGCCTTTTTGAGCCAAAAGTTCCTCATGATCCCCGCGTTCTATGATCCGTCCGTGTTCCAGAACGAGGATGGCATTGGCGTTTCGCACAGTACTGAGGCGATGGGCGATGACAAAGACGGTACGTCCTTCCATGAGGCGGTCCATGCCTTTTTCAATCAGGCGTTCCGTTCGCGTATCAATGCTGCTGGTTGCTTCATCAAGAACGAGAACTGGGGGATCTGCCACGGCTGCCCTTGCAATAGCAAGAAGCTGGCGCTGTCCCTGGGAAAGGCCCTGGCCGTCTCCGGTGATCCATGTGTCATATCCGTCCGGCATCCTGCGGATAAAGGAATCGGCGTTGGCAAGAACAGCGGCTTTCGTTACTTCTTCGTCGGAGGCGTCCAGTTTTCCAAAACGAATATTATCAGCAATAGTTCCGGTAAAGAGGTGAGTATCCTGGAGTACGACAGCCATGGAACGGCGAAGAGACTCCTTACGGATATTACGTATATCAATTCCGTCGTAGGTGATCGTTCCTTTGCTGATTTCATAAAACCGGCTGATAAGGTTGATTATTGTTGTTTTCCCGGCTCCGGTGGAACCGACAAAGGCAATCTTTTGTCCCGGTTTGGCATAGAGGCTGATCTGGTCAAGAATCATTTTGTCCTCCCGGTATCCGAAAGAAACATGGTGGAAGCGTACATCACCTTTTAATGGAGTGAGCATGTGGGAAGAAGTATTCTCCCATGCCCATATTCCTGTGTGCTTCTTGGATTTGACAAGGGTGTGATCTGCGGTTTCGGCTGCATTGACAAGGACAATGGTTCCATCGTCTTCCTCTGGTGTTTCCTCCATCATCTGAAAGATCCTTTCTGCACCCGCCAGCGCGGAGAGCATAAAATTAGACTGCTGCGTGAACTGGTTTACCGGAAGGGTAGACTGGCGTACGAAGATCAGGTAGCTGGCAAGGCTGCCGATATCTGTCATGCCGTAAATAGCCATAAGAGCGCCCAGGACAGATACTACAGCATAGTTAATATAGGAAATACTGACGACCATGGGAATCATCGTGCTGGAGTAGGAAACTGCTTTTGTACCGGCTTCCTGCAGCAGAGCATTTTTTTCCTGAAAATGTTGCAGGCTGTCAGATTCATGGTTGAAGACTTTTACCACCTTCTGTCCCTGAATCAGCTCCTCAATATATCCGTTCAGTTCTCCAAGGTACTGCTGCTGACGGTTGAAATAGTAGGTGCTTTTTTTCCCGCTGTAGCGAATGTAGAGAAACATAGAGATATAGCCCAGAACAACAAGAAAGCTTAAGCGCCAGTTCAGGACAAAAAGAATTGTCAGTGTCCCCGCAACCTGAATAAAACTCTGGATAATCATGGCAAAGCTGTTGTTCAGGGCATCGGATATGGTGTCCACATCGTTGGTGAAGCGGCTCATGGTATCTCCGTAAGGATGCCGGTCAAAATAGTCCAGGGGAAGTTTTTCCATCGTGTGAAACAGATCCCGGCGAATATCATAGATAATCTTCTGCGCTGCCTTTACCATGGTCTGGCTGTAGCCATAAGAAGAGAGCGCTCCGGCGAGGTAGATGGCGGCAGTAAAAAGGACACCAAAAAGCAGGCCGGAAAAATCACCGGGAACAATATACCGATTGACAAGAGGCTTTACCATATAGGTGCCAAGAAGGTTTGCTCCGGCGCTGATGGTGACAAGAACAGCCACGGCAGCCAGAAGAAACTTATGCATTCCCATATAGGATAAAAGCCTGACGAAAGTTTTTTTCAGATCTTTTGGACGTTTTCTGCTAAGCGTTGCCATTTGTCGTGCCTCCTCTCATCTGAGAATCATAAATTTCCTGATAGACGGGGCAGGATGCAAGGAGCGACTCATGAGTGCCCAGGGCATGAAGGTGTCCGTCATCCAGGATCAGGATTTTATCTGCATGCATGACAGAAGTAACCCGCTGGGCAATGACCAGTTTGGTCATGGAAGAAAGAGCCGAAAGTCTGCGGCGCATTTTTTCTTCCGTGGCGGTGTCAACTGCGCTTGTAGAATCATCAAAGATCAGAATTTTCGGATGCTTTAAAAGAGTACGGGCAATACACAGCCGCTGCTTTTGCCCACCGGACAAATTAATGCCGCCCTGCTCCAGTCTGGTATCCAGCCCGTCAGGAAAATGGCGGATAAATTCATCAGCGCAGGCAGTATGACAAGCATTCCACATCTCTGTATCAGAAGCGCCGGGATTTCCCCACCGGAGATTTTCACGGATCGTCCCGGAAAAAAGCACATTCTTTTGAAGGATAATTCCCACAGCGTCCCGGAGAGCACAAAGAGAATAAGAACGGACGTCGGATCCGCCTACAAGTACTCTGCCGCCGGATGCGTCATAGAGTCGGGGAATGAGCTGTACCAGGGTGGTTTTAGAGGAACCGGTCCCGCCGATAATTCCTACTGTTTCCCCGGAACGGATATGAAGGTCGATGTCAGAAAGGGTATACTGCTGTGCTTCTCTTTTATACTTGAAATATACATGTTCAAAGTCGATCCGTCCGTCTGAAATTTCGGTGACAGGATCCTTGGGATCAGAAAGATCTGGACATTCGTCAAATACTTGATTGATTCGCCGTGCACTGGCAAGAGATCGGGTAAGCATAAGAAATACGTTGGAGATCAGCATGAGGGAATTGACGATCTGCAATACATAGCTTAGAAAACCGGTAAGCTGCCCTACCTGCATCTGTCCGGTCCTTATAAAGTTTCCGCCAAACCAGAGAATCAGCACAATGGCAGTGTACATGGTGGCCTGGAAAGCAGGGAGATTGAGAACGGCAAAGTGAAAGGTAGTGCGGCTGGTATCTGCAAGAGAGTGGTTAGCCTTTTCAAAAAATTCTTCTTCATACTCCTCTCTTACAAAAGCCTTCACAGCACGGATGGCGGTGAGATTTTCCTGGATAGCGGCATTTACTCTGTCCATGCATATCTGCAGTCTTCCGTACAGAGGCGCAACTTTTCGCACAATGAAAAAAAGGATGACTCCAAGCACAGGGATGCAGGCAAGGAAAACAAGCGAGAGTTTTGCATTCATCAGGAAAGCAAGAAAAAGTCCGAGAATGAGCATAACAGGACCTCTTACCATCGGCCGTATTCCTCCGGTGATCGCATTTTGTATCACGGTGATATCGGTTGTCATACGAGTGATCAAAGAGGAGGTGGCAAAATGATCCAGATTGGAAAAGGAATATGTCTGAATACGGGCAAATTCCTGTTCGCGCACAAAAGCACCAAAGCCAAGGGCGGCTTTGGCGGCAAATTTTGCGTAAAACAGTCCTGTAATGAGGGACAGGACAGCACAGATTCCCATCTGCATACCTTTTATAAGAATATAATGTATATTTCTGTTTGCCACTCCCACATCGATGATGTCGGCCATGATCAGAGGGATGACAAGTTCAAATCCGGTTTCCGCGATAATAAAGAGAATACTGAGAATAAATTCCCGCCTGAATGGCCCGAGATGAGAAAAAATCCGTTTCAGATCATGCAAGATAAGGACTCCCTTCCTCATTTATAAAGATATTATAGCAGGGTTAGGAAAGAAAATCACGAAATAATTACCTATAATGAAGGAAATTTAAGCTATTGCAAAATAAAACGAATCGAAAATAAAGTGATAGAGAAAATGTTTTGGCATTTTATAACAATTGTAGCTTGACATTTTACTTCAATGCTATATAATGATAATAGTTACTAATATTGATATTACAGGAAAGCGAGCGAACATATGAGTAAACACATGGACTTGAACATCAGAGTTGCTATTGAACCGGACAATCCTTCTATTATCAGAGAAGAGAATCTTTGTATTAAATGTGGAATGTGTAAAACTGTATGTGAAAAGAAAATTGCCGTACACGGAACCTATTCTTTGGAGCAGACAGGAGATAACGCTATTTGTATTCATTGCGGCCAGTGTGCAAATGTCTGTCCCGCTGGAAGTATTCATGAGCGTTACGAGTATGAAGATATCAAACAAATGTTGGCAGATCCACAAAAAATTGTGATTGTCTCCACCTCCCCTTCTGTAAGGGTTGCCCTGGGCGAAGCATTTGGATTGCCGGAAGGAAGTTTTGTAGAAGGAAAGATGGTTGCACTTCTCAAAAAATTGGGATTTGACTATGTGCTGGATACGAATTTTGCAGCTGATCTGACAATTATGGAAGAGGCTTCCGAGTTGATTCAAAGAATTAAGAACCAGAAAAGTCTTCCACAGTTTACCAGTTGCTGCCCGGCCTGGGTTAAGTACGTAGAAACATATTATCCGGACATGAGAGAACATCTGTCTACAGCGAAAAGTCCGATAGCCATGCAAGGACCAACGATTAAAACGTATTTTGCAAAAGAGCAGGCCATTGATCCGAAGCGGATTGTGAATGTAGCGCTTACTCCGTGTACAGCAAAAAAATTTGAAATAAGAAGAGAGGAACTTCATGCTGCAGCAAACTATCATGGAATAGAGGGAATGCGGGATATGGATTATGTTCTTACCACCAGAGAACTGGCTAAATGGGCAAAAGAGGAAGAGATTGATTTCGACAATCTTCCGGATGCAAAATATGATCCTCTAATGTCAGAAGCATCAGGAGGAGGAGTGTTATTTGGCAATAGCGGAGGTGTAATGGAAGCAGCCCTTAGAACCGCCTACTATATGATTACAGACAGCAAACCTCCAGCTGACTTGCTTCAGTATGAGCCGGTACGCGGAATCGACGGGGTGAAAGAAACAACCGTTTCTATCAGAGATATAAAACTGAAGGCAGCCGTTGTACATGGCACTGCCAATGCCAAAACGCTTTTGGAGAAACTGAAAACCGGAGAGTCACATTATGACTTTATAGAAGTCATGACCTGTCCGGGAGGCTGTATTGGAGGAGGCGGACAACCCAAAGAATATCTTATGAGTTCCGAGACCCTTCATGAAAGCCGGATGAAAGCCTTATATCAGAAAGATGCCGGAATGAAGATCCGCTCCAGTTATGAAAACCCTGAAATTATCCAGCTCTATGAAAAATTTTATGGAAAGCCGTTAAACGAATTAGCAGAGAAAATGTTACATACAAACTATATTGACAGAAGCACAGATTTGACGAAAGGAATGGTAAAAGAAATGAAGAAATTTAAGTGTAAAGTATGTGGTTATATTCATGAAGCCAAGAGTCTCCCGGAGGATTTTACATGTCCGATCTGTAAAGTGCCTGCCTCCCAGTTCGAAGAACTTGTAGAAACAGAAGAAACCGGAAAAAGCAAATATGCCGGTACAAAGACAGAAAAGAATCTGATGGAAGCATTTGCCGGAGAGAGTCAGGCAAGAAATAAGTATAAATATTTTTCTATGAAAGCCGCGCAGGAAGGCTATGAACAGATTGCAGAGATTTTTATGCAGACATCGGAACAGGAAAGTCAACATGCGAAAATGTGGTATGAGGAATTTCACGGGATCGGTTCAACAGCTGAGAACCTTCTGACAGCAGCACAGGGAGAAAATGACGAATGGACAGACATGTATGTTCGCATGGCTAAGGAAGCCAGGGAAGAGGGATTTGATGCTCTTGCAGAAAAGTTTGAACGTGTGGCGGCTGTCGAGAAAGCACATGAAGCAAGATACCGTGCACTGTTAAGCCGTGTGGAAAATGAACAGGTTTTCAGTGAGAAAGAAGATGCGGTATGGATGTGCCGTCAATGTGGACATCTCCACTATGGAAAAGAGGCGCCGGAATCCTGCCCGACCTGCGGATTTTCAAAAGCTTATTTTGAGAGGAAAGCGACGAATTATTAATAGAGAGGCAGTGTGATATCAGAGCCCGTAAAGACCTATTTTACAAAGGTTTTTGCGGGCTCTTTTTGTTATGGATGAAAGCGTCAAAGAATGATTCACATACATGTATGTTTCTTACAAAAACTTTACATATGATTTACTGAATGATGATAGTTGGGTGATAAGGCACATGGTATTATAAAAATGAACTTAGTTCCGCGGATATGATAAGAAAATGAAATAAGTTCTTTGTTAAGTGAATAAAAACAAGGAGGAAGAACATGAGAAAAAAGAAATTAAGAGGAGTAGCAGTTGTATTATCATGTGGTTTGACGATGGGAATGTTAGGAGGCTGTGGTATTGCAGGAGAAGGAGAGGCAGAGAATACCAAAAACAATGAAGACAAAACAGTAATTGAGTATTGGCATATTAATTCGGAAACTGTAGGTGGAAAAACGGTTGATGAATTAGTAAAGGAATTTAATGAATCTAATAATGAAATTGAAGTAGTAGCGCGATACAATCCAGAGGAATATAAAGGATTAATGCAGAATTTGCAGGCTGAAACAGCAGCAGGTAATGCGCCGGCTGTAGTACAGATAGGATGGACTTATTTGAATTATTTCTCGAGTAATTTTGATTATGTTTCACCACAGAATATAATTGATGAATTTTTCCCGGAAGATAGTAGTTTTATTACAGATAATTTCAATGCTAATATTTTAGAATTGGCGCAAAATAGTGATGGTGAGCAGGTGGGAATGCCTTATTCTTTAAGTACACCGGTTTTGTTCTACAATGCTGATATATTAAAGGAAGCGGGGCTTCCAGAAGAGGGACCCGAAACATGGGAAGAAGTGGAAGAATTTTCAAGTAAAATAAAAGAAAGCACAGGTAAGTATGGCCTGTATATGCGTGAAGGACCTGATAGTTGGAATCAACAAGCATTGTTGGAAAGTAATGGCGCACAGATTATTTCAGAAGAAGACGGGAAATATAAAGCTTCTTTTGCTTCTGAAGAAGGGGTTGAAGCATATACGATGTATGCTGATATGGTATCTGACCAGGAAGCATTGCACGCAAGCTGGGAAGAAGGATTTCAGGCATTTATTAATGGAGAAGTTGCTATGTTGCATACTACGATAGCATATATGGCAACGATAGAAGATACGGCACAGTTTGATGTCAGAGCAGTAAGTTCACCCGTGTGGGAAGGGAAAGATCGAGTTGTACCTGCAGGAGGATGCTTCCTAGCTATTACTGCGCAAGACGAAGAAGAACAAAAGGCAGCATGGGAGTTTGAAAAATATCTGTACTCTGTTGAATCAATGGCAAAATGGACCGAGGGAACCGGTTATGTTCCTCCGAGAAATAATGTAATTGAGGCAGAAAACGGATTAAAAGATTTTGTAGAAGAGCACCCTATGTTTACAGCGGCGGCAGATCAAATGAACGGTGTTGCTTCATGGGCATCTTTTCCAGGTGATGCAGGTCTGGAAGCAGAACAAATGTTAATTGATATGAGAGATCAGATATTAAGCGGAACCGTAGACATAGAGAAGGAAATGAAAGAAACACAAGATTCCATTAATCAGATTATGGAATAGAAAGAAGGAAAATAATGAGTCAACTTCATTTTGCACAATTATCAGATACGCATATAAGAAAAGATTACAGTGTAGGATTATTGAGCGGCATGTTCACTTCATTATTATCTCCGGATGAAAAGCTTAGAAAAATATTGTCTGTCGTTCAAAGCCAACCCCTTGATTTTATTGTGATAAGCGGTGATTTAGTTCATGAAGGAGAAGAAGTTGACTATCACCAGTTTAAAAAGATTTTGGATGAGTCAAGAATCCAGGTGCCGGTTTTACTGGCGCTTGGAAATCATGACAATAAAGAAGCGTTTTGCAATGTATTTGAGCAGAAGCTAACTCATGGAAGGTACTATTATTTTTATCAGATACGAGAATGGAAGATTGTTGTGTTAGATAGCGCAGACAGGGAACATGGAGTGGGTGAAATTGATGACATTCAGATAGAATGGCTGGAACGGATTTACGATAAAAAGGACAAAATAGTTGTTTTCGTGCATCACCCGCTTTTTTGGGATGATTATTTGCTTCAAATAGGAAAAAATGGAAAAAGATTACAGAAATTTTTGTCACGTTCAAATGTAAAAGGTATTTTTTGTGGTCATG
>NZ_JAYAZJ010000046.1:0-36620 GCF_037273965.1 Claveliimonas sp.
CCTCCGGCTGTATCGGTTGAGCAAAAGTCAGCGTGGGATTGATGTGGTATCTTTAACTAAGTGAAACCCCTCTTCCCCAATTTGAAATAGCTTGTCGTGTTACACCGAGTTTATCAGCAACTTCACCTTGCGTAAGTCCGGATTTGTCCCTATATTTTTTTAATCTTGAGCCAATATTCAAAATGATTGCCTCCTCTTGATTTTGAAAATATTATATGAAAAAATAAGTTTATTTTCAACCTAAAACTTAGTGGCACCTGAAAGTCACTTCAAGAAATGGGAAAATTCAGGAGGAGAACGAGATTATCTTTCTTATTTACGGGAAAACTGTTATAATATAATGCTGAACAGAAGCGTCGGCATGCATCGGCACCGGCGGCAGTAACGATAGAAGAATGGAGAGTTGGATATGAAAACAGAAAATTGCAAAGCTTATGAACTGCTCCGGAAAGAAGAACTGAAAGGGATCAAATCCACAGGATATCTTCTGAAACATAAAAAAAGCGGAGCAAGAGTTCTTCTTGTAGAAAATGATGATAACAACAAGGTATTCAGTATCGGTTTCAGGACTCCGCCCTCTGACAGTACAGGAGTGCCCCATATCATGGAACATTCTGTTTTGTGCGGATCAAGAAATTTCCCGGCCAAGGATCCCTTTGTGGAACTGGTGAAGGGATCTCTGAATACGTTTTTGAATGCAATGACCTATCCTGACAAGACCGTATATCCGGTGGCAAGCTGCAATGAGAAGGATTTCCAGAATTTAATGCATGTCTACATGGATGCGGTACTGTACCCTAATATATACCAGCATGAGGAAATTTTCCGCCAGGAAGGATGGAGCTATAAACTGGATTCCAAAGAGGATAAGCTTTCTTACAATGGTGTGGTTTACAATGAGATGAAAGGAGCTTTTTCCTCTCCGGAGGGTGTGCTGGACCGGGTGGTATTAAATACGCTGTTCCCGGATACCTCTTATGCTAATGAATCCGGCGGTGATCCGGAATTTATTCCGGATCTGACCTACGAGCAGTTCCTTGATTTCCACAGAACTTACTATCATCCTTCCAACAGCTATATTTACCTGTATGGCGACATGGATATGGAAGAGAAATTGAACTGGCTGGATCAGGAGTATTTGAGCCGGTATGATGCAGCGGATGTAGATTCGGAAATCCGTCTGCAGAAGCCTTTTGAGGAGATGGTGGAAAAGGAAATTCCTTACTCTATTGCAAGCGAAGAGCCGGAGGAGGAAAATACCTATCTTTCTTATAACAAAGTCATCGGAACAAGCCTGGATAAAGAGCTTTATCTGGCGTTTCAGATTTTGGATTATGCGCTTTTGTCCGCACCGGGAGCTCCTTTGAAAAAAGCGCTGACAGATGCAGGCATTGGAAAGGATATTATCGGGTCCTATGATAATGGCATTTACCAGCCTGTTTTTTCCGTCATCGCAAAGAACGCGGATCCGGAGCAGAAGACGGCATTTGTAGATACCATTGAAACGGTGCTGAAGAATATTGTGAAAAACGGTATGGACAAAAAGGCGCTGGAAGCCGGGATCAACTATCATGAGTTCCGGTACAGAGAAGCAGATTTCGGCGGTTACTCGAAAGGGCTTATGTACGGCCTTCAGATGATGGACAGCTGGCTCTATGATGAGAATGAGCCGTTTATGCATATTGAAGCTCTGGATACTTTTGAATTTTTGAAAAAGCAGGTAGGAGGCCGCTATTTTGAAGAGCTGATCCAGACTTATCTTCTTAACAATACTCACGGTGCTGTTGTGGTAGTAAAGCCGGAGAAAGGACGGACAGCCCGCATGGACCGGGAACTGGATCAGAAGCTCCAGGCTTACAAAGACAGCCTGTCCGAGGAAGAAAAAGAGACGCTTGTAAAGCGCACAAAGGATCTGGAAGAATATCAGTCTGCCCCGGATAAAGAAGAAGATATTCAAAAAATACCGGTTCTTAAAGTCAGCGATATTTCCAGGGAAATCGAACCTATCAGAAAAGAGGAAATGAAACTTGGGAACATTCCGGCTGTGTTCCATGATATTGACACAAACGGTATTGGTTATGTAGAGGTGATGTTTGATCTATCCGGAATACCTGAAGAGAAGCTGCCTTATGTGGGAATCCTGCAGTCCGTGCTTGGCATTATTGACACAGAGAATTATGAGTACGGAGAACTGTTTAACGAGATCAACATGCATACAGGCGGAATCGGAACTTCTCTGGAACTCTATAATGATGTGACTCACATCCAGGAAAAAGAATTTAAGGCTACATTTGAGATAAAGGCGAAAGCTCTTTACAGTCAGATGCCTGTGGCATTTTCCATGATGAGAGAGATCCTGACGGCGTCCAAGTTGAACGATACGGCAAGGATCCGGGAGATTTTGGCTATGCTGAAATCCCGGCTTCTGATGAAGTTCCAGTCCTCCGGGCATACAACGGCGGCTCTTCGTGCGCTGTCCTACGCATCCCCGTCAGCAAAGCTCAAGGATATGACAAACGGAATAGAATTTTATCAGACAGTGGCGGAGATCGAAGAACATTTTGAAGAGAAAAAGGAAGCTCTTTCCCAGGAACTTCAAAATCTGGCAGGACAGATTTTCAGGGCAGATAATATGATGATAAGTTACACGGCGGAAAGAGAAGGTCTGGAAGGCCTTGCAAAGCTGACGGAAGAGCTGGCGGCAAAACTGCCGGAAGGAGAAAAAGAAGAGACAGCCTGCGTGATCCACTGTCAGAAGAGGAATGAAGGCTTCAAGACAGCGTCCAAGGTTCAGTACGTGGCCCGTACAGGGAATTTCATCGATCATGGCGCGTCTTACACCGGAGCGCTGCAGATCCTGAAGGTGATATTAAGCTATGATTATCTGTGGCAGAATATCCGTGTAAAAGGCGGAGCTTACGGCTGCATGAGCAATTTCAACCGCATTGGAGAAGGGTATATGGTATCTTACCGGGATCCGAATCTTCGCCGTACCATGGATGTCTATGAAGGCGTGGTGGAATACCTGGAGAACTTTACAGTCAGCGACCGGGATATGAATAAATATATCATTGGAACCATCAGCAACCTGGATCAGCCTATGACGCCTGCTGCAAAAGGAGACCGCTCCATGAATCTGTACATGAACCATGTCAGCGAGGAGATGATTCGAAAAGAAAGGGCAGAAGTTCTGGATGCGAAACAGGAGGATATCCGCGCACTGGCAGCGGTTGTGAAGGCTATGCTGTCAGCAGAGCAGATTTGTGTCATCGGAGCAGAAGATAAGATAGAAGAAAACAAAGAGATGTTTGACTGTGTGACAAAATTTTAACGGGGGACGTAACACTTTTAAACTTTACTACGTCCCAAATTGCAAAGGAGAACCTATGACAGAGAATTTTAAATCGGGTTTTGCGACCCTGATCGGCCGTCCCAATGTGGGAAAATCCACGCTGATGAACTATCTGATCGGCCAGAAGATCGCCATAACTTCCAATAAACCGCAGACAACGAGAAACCGTATCCAGACAGTGCTTACAACAGAAGAAGGGCAGATCATTTTCGTGGATACTCCCGGCATTCACAAGGCTAAAAACAAGCTGGGAGAATACATGGTCAATATTGCGGAGCGTACGCTGAATGAGGTGGATGTGGTGCTGTGGCTTGTGGAACCCAGCACATTTATCGGCGCCGGCGAAAAGCATATTGCACAGCAGCTGGAAAGAGTAAACACTCCTGTGATCCTGGTCATCAATAAGGTGGATTCTGTGAAAAAAGAAGAGGTATTTGCCTCAATTGCCGCTTACAAGGATCTCTATGATTTTGCGGAGATCGTGCCGGTTTCTGCAAGAAGCGGAGAAAATACGAGGGAACTTTTGAAAGAGATTTTCAAATATCTTCCTTATGGGCCGCAGTTTTACGATGAAGACACGGTGACAGACCAGCCGGAGAGACAGATTGTTGCGGAATTGATTCGGGAAAAGGCGCTGCACTGTCTCAATGAAGAGATTCCTCATGGAATTGCAGTGACGATTGAGAGAATGCAGAAGACTCGGAAGCTGACGCACATAGATGCGACTATTATATGTGAGAGGGATTCTCACAAGGGGATAATTATTGGAAAACAAGGAAAAATGTTGAAAAAGATCGGCAGTACAGCCCGGTATGAGATTGAAAAAATGCTGGATTGTCAGGTGAATCTGCAGCTTTGGGTAAAGGTGAAAAAGGACTGGAGAGACAGTGAATTTCTGATGAAAAATTTTGGATACCGTGAAGATGAATAAAAGACAGCCGGCATGGGAGATTCTAACCTTATCAACACAGGATGAGGTGATAGAATGGAAGAAAGTTACTGGAACAAATTTATGGCATCGGGAACGGTGGAAGATTATCTTACCTATAAAGGGATGGAAATGTGCAGGCAGACAATAAACAAGTATTCCAGAGAAACGGCAGGAATGGAAAATGAGTCAGTCAAATCAGATAACCGTAATGGGGATGATTCTGTCGGCAGCTCCTATCGGTGAGTATGATAAAAGAGTTGTGATATTGACGAAAGAGAGAGGAAAGATCTCAGCCTTTGCCAGAGGGGCAAGGAAGCCGGGAAGTCCGCTGACCGGCGCGGTGAATCCTTTCTCTTTCGGAACGTTTACTGTATATGAGGGCAGGACATCTTATACGCTTGTGGCAGCTGATATTTCCAACTACTTTGCAGAACTTAGGGCGGATATAGAAGCGGCCTATTACGGTTTTTATTTTTTGGACATTGCTAATTATTACGGCCGCGAGGCCAATGATGAGACAATGCTTTTGAAGCTTTTGTATCAGACGTTCCGGGCACTTGTGAAAAAGACGCTGCCTGACCGTCTGATCCGGTACATATTTGAATTAAAGGCTATCGCTGTCAATGGGGAGGCGCCTCAGGTCTTTCAGTGTGTGATGTGCCAGAGGAATGATCAGCCGGCGGTGTTCAGTGCGCTGAAAGGAGGACTTGTGTGCGAGTCCTGCCGGGGAAGTGTGCCGGACGGTATCCGGCTGAATCCGTCTACTGTATATACGCTCCAGTATATTATTAGTTCCAGTATAGAAAAGCTGTATACATTTACGGTGTCGGATGAGGTTTTAAAGGAACTGGGAATGGTGATGGAACGCTATATGGATATCTATGTGGACAGGCACTTCAAATCTCTGGATATTCTGAAGCAGATTACGGGCGAAAGCTAGGAAAAACGGGGGATTAGGCTTGAAAACTGCCCCATATAACGTTATAATATTGACATTATCCAGTATAGAAGGGAAGGTAGAGGAAAATGGTTGAAAAGACAATGGACAAAATCGTAGCGCTGGCTAAATCAAGAGGTTTTGTATATCCGGGGTCTGAAATATATGGAGGACTTGCAAACACATGGGATTACGGGAACCTGGGCGTAGAGCTGAAAAATAACGTAAAGAGAGCCTGGTGGAAAAAATTCGTGCAGGAAAATCCCTACAATGTAGGCGTTGACTGTGCGATTCTGATGAATCCGCAGACATGGGTAGCATCCGGACATCTGGGAGGTTTCAGCGATCCGTTGATGGACTGCAGGGAATGTCACGAACGTTTCCGTGCAGATAAGATGATCGAGGATTATGCACATGAAAATAATCTGGAAATCGGGGACAGCATTGACGGATGGAGTCATGAGAAAATGGAAACGTTTATCAAAGAGCACAATGTTCCCTGTCCGTCCTGTGGAAAGCATAATTTTACAGAGATCAGAGAGTTTAACCTGATGTTTAAAACATTTCAGGGTGTAACTGAGGATGCAAAGAGCACGGTGTACTTAAGGCCGGAGACAGCCCAGGGAATTTTCGTAAACTTTAAAAATGTACAGCGTACATCCAGAAAGAAGATTCCTTTTGGAATTTGTCAGATCGGAAAATCCTTCCGAAATGAGATCACACCGGGAAACTTTACCTTCCGTACAAGAGAATTTGAACAGATGGAACTGGAATTTTTCTGTAAGCCGGATACAGATCTGGAGTGGTTTGCATATTGGAAGAAATATTGTCTGGACTGGCTGTATTCTCTCGGCTTAAAGGATGAGGAAGTCAGATATCGCGATCACGAGAAAGAAGAGTTGTCTCATTACAGTAAAGCGACAACTGATGTAGAGTTCCTTTTCCCCTTCGGATGGGGAGAGCTGTGGGGAATCGCAGACAGAACAAACTTTGACCTGACACAGCATCAGAATGTTTCCGGACAGGATATGGCGTATTTTGATGACGAAACAAAGGAAAAATATATTCCATATGTCATTGAACCGTCACTCGGCGCTGACCGTATGGTACTGGCTTTCCTGTGCAGCGCTTATGATGAGGAAGAGCTGGAAGGCGGAGATACAAGAACAGTCCTTCGCTTCCATCCTGCTCTGGCGCCGATCAAGATCGGTGTACTTCCTCTTTCAAAGAAGTTAAGCGAGGGTGCAGAGAAGGTTTATACACAGCTTAGCAAGAAATATAACTGTGAATTTGATGAGCGTGGAAACATCGGAAAACGCTATCGCCGTCAGGACGAGATCGGTACACCGTTCTGCGTTACTTATGATTTCGATTCCGAAGAGGATGGAGCAGTAACGGTACGTGACAGAGACACCATGGAGCAGGAAAGGATCAAGATCGAAGATCTGGACGCTTACTTTGCTGAAAAGTTTGAATGGTAAAATAAAAAATATATAGGTACAGACAGCCGGACTCGGGAAAGGGTCCGGCTGTTTTTTGGAATCTGTGATTTGAATCTTACAAAAAGAACCGCGCATTTCTATGCGCGGTTCAGATAATTCATATTCAGTTTTAAGATTAAGCGTTATTTTTTGGTACTGTGAAACGTGCTTCCGGTTTTCCTGTATAGTCTTCAGGATGAAGCCGTCTGTCGCGGAACTCTGCACAAGCTGTATAAAGAACATCTGTGGAGGAGTTGATACCGGTCTCGCAGGAATCCTGAATAACGCCGATGATGAAGCCGACACCAACAACCTGCATTGCGATATCATTCGGAATACCAAACAGGCTGCAGGCAAGAGGAATCAGAAGCAATGATCCTCCGGCAACACCGGATGCACCTGCTGCACTGGCAGCCGCGAGAACACACATGATAAGGGCTGATCCAAAGGAAACTTGGATATCCAGTGTTGTAGCTGCTGCAAGGGCCATTGTGGAAATTGTAATAGCTGCTCCCGCCATATTGACTGTTGCTCCCAGAGGAATGGAAATAGAATATGTATCCTCGTCAAGGTTAAGTTTTTTACACAGTTCCATGTTAACAGGAATATTTGCAGCGGAACTTCTTGTGAAGAATGCAGTGATAAAGCTTTCTTTTAAGCATGTAAATACAAGCGGATATGGATTTCTTCTTGTACATACAAAGGTAACAAGCGGATTAACAATAAATGCAACAACTGCCATGCTGCCTACCAGGATAACGATCAGACGTCCGTACTCTACAAGAGCACCCAGACCCTGCTCGGAAATTGTTGTGAAGATCAAGCCCATGATACCGAATGGAGCACAGCTGATAACCCACTGAACAGCTACAGATACGGCATCGGAAATATCTTCTAAAGCTTTTTTAGTACCCGGACCGGCTTTCTTTAAAGCCACACCGAAAATGATTGCCCATGCAAGAATACCAATGTAGTTTGCATTTACGATAGCATTTACCGGATTGTCTACCAGGTTCATTAAAAGATTCGTAAGAACCTCTACTACACCGCTTGGAGGTGTAACATCACCGGTATTTGTATTCTCTGCAAATGTCAGAGTAACCGGGAAGATATAATGTGCAACTACAGCTACAAGAGCAGCGAGAAGGTTACCGAGCATATACAGAACTACGATAGCCTTCATGTTGGTTTTCTGTCCTTCGCCCATATGGCATAATGCACTCATAACAAGGAAAAATACCAAGATTGGTGCAACACCACGAAGCGCCCCAACGAACAGATCACCGAGGATGGAAATTCCGGATGCCTGTGGAATAGTAAGTCCGAGAATGATACCAATGATCAGTCCTACAATAATTCGTTTTACAAGACTGATGCTGTTCCATTTTTTGATTGCATTTTTCATACTTTCTTCTGCAGATATATACGGATTTTATATCTGCAATTCCTCTCTTTCTCTCATTGATTTTGTTGTTAGGTTCCGTTTCCTGATAAATTATATTATCGCACAAATTTGGTAATAATGCTATAGAAAATTTAGATAAATAATTATTTAACAAAGTATTTTTGTGAAAAAGAGTAAAATATTAAAAAAAGTAGAATAAATTCTGTAAAAAGTGTAAAAAGCCAATTGTAGGAAAAACAAGCGAGTGATATAATAAAAAAAGAAATCTGTCAAGAGACAGGAAATTGGAGGTAGGTATATCATGGGAGAAAAAATGAATGATGGAATGATGTGGGCTCTCGTAAAAGAGAAGCCGGAAGAAGGGCTGTGGATGAAGCGTGTTCCGATTCCCGAGGTAGGACCGAATGATGTTAAGATTAAGATTCACAAAACAGCAATTTGTGGAACAGATGTACATATCTGGCAGTGGAATGACTGGGCACAGCATACAATTCCGATCGGTCTGACAGCAGGTCATGAATATGTAGGGGAAATTGTAGAAGTAGGTACAGGAGTGAAGGGCTTTCAAATAGGAGATCTTGTATCTGGTGAAGGACACATTACCTGTGGAAAATGCCGTAACTGTCTGGAAGGACACAAAGAGAACTGTAAAGATGCCAAAGGTGTGGGGGTAAACAGAAACGGCGCTTTTGCGGAGTATCTGGTAATCCCATCTTCTAATGTATGGCCATGCAATCCTAATATCCCGGAAGAAATGTATGCGATTTTTGATCCCTTTGGAAACGCAACTCATACAGCTCTTTCCTACGATGTATTGGGCGAAGATGTTCTGATCGCAGGAGCAGGGCCCATTGGTATTATGGCAGCAGCTATCGTGAAATTCTCAGGCGCAAGACATGTTGTAGTGACAGACTTTAACGAGTACCGTCTTGATCTGGCGAAGAAGCTGGGCGCTACAAGAGTAGTAAATCTTGGAAAAGAGAAACTTCCGGATGTAATGAAAGAGATCGGTATGACAGAGGGATTTGACGTCGGTCTTGAAATGTCCGGTTCACAGGTTGCTCTTCATGACATGATCCACAATATGAAGCACGGAGGAAAGATCGCGCTTCTTGGACTGCAGAGAACAGATGCAAAGGTAGATCTGGAGACAGTAATCTTCAACGGACTGAATCTGCGTGGTATCTATGGAAGAAAAGTGTGGGATACATGGTACAAGATGTCCACTATGCTGCAGGCAGGCCTGGATATTTCCGGTATTATCACACATCACTTTGACATCAAGGACTTTGCAAAAGGATTTGAGGCAATGATTTCCGGAGAGTCAGGAAAGGTTATCCTGGATTGGTCACACATTAATGACTAGAGGGAAAACAGTCAGATCGTCTGACAGAATATAGTGCGGAGCAAAGCACTATACAAAATATGTGATAAAAACAGAAAAAGAAAAGGAGCGGAAAAAACAAAATGGCACGTAAAGACGATATTTTAAGTATTTATGCAAAAGAAGTGGAAGGGATCAAAGAGGCAGGGCTCTTTAAAGGAGAAGCTCCCTTTGTTTCCCCACAGGGCGCAAGAGTAAAAATGGAAGACGGAAGAGAACTTTTGTGTATGTGTGCCAACAACTATCTTGGACTGGGAGATAATCCGAGACTGATCGAGGCTGCAAAGAGAACATACGATGAAAAAGGATACGGGGTTGCCTCTGTTCGTTTTATCTGCGGAACCCAGGATATTCACAAAAAACTGGAGAAGAAAATTTCAGATTTCCTGGGAACAGATGATACGATTCTTTATTCTTCCTGTTTTGATGCAAACGGAGGACTTTTTGAGACAATCCTTACAGCAGATGACGCGGTGATCAGCGACGAGCTGAACCATGCATCCATTATCGACGGTGTTCGCCTGTGTAAGGCAAAAAGATTCCGTTATAAAAACAATGATATGGAAGATCTGGAAGCAAAACTTAAGGAAGCAGACGAAGCTGGCGCAAGAATTAAGCTGATCGCAACAGACGGAGTATTTTCCATGGACGGTATTATCTGTAACCTGCAGGGAGTATGTGATCTGGCAGATAAATACAATGCACTTGTTATGGTTGATGACAGCCATGCAGTAGGATTTGTCGGAAAGACAGGACGCGGAACTCCGGAATACTGTGGTGTACAGGGACGTGTAGACATCATCACAGGAACACTTGGAAAAGCACTTGGAGGAGCATCCGGCGGATACACATCCGGACGCAAAGAGATTATTGATCTGCTTCGTCAGAGAAGCCGTCCGTATCTGTTCTCCAACTCACTGGCACCGGCGATTGCTGGAGCAAGTATTGAGCTGTTTGATATGCTTGATGAGAGCACAGAGCTTAGAGATCATCTGGAAGAAGTAACAGCATATTACAGAAATCTTCTTGTAGAGAACGGATTTGATATTATTCCGGGAACTCATCCTTGCGTACCGGTAATGCTGTATGATGAGAAAACAGCGGCAGAATTCGCAAAACGCATGATGGACAAGGGAGTTTATGTTGTGGCATTCTCCTATCCGGTAGTACCGAAGGGAAAAGCAAGAATCCGTACCCAGGTATGCGCAAGCCACACAAAAGAAGATATCGATTTCATTGTAAAATGCTTCAAAGAAGTAAGAGAGGAAATGGGATTGAAATAATAATTTGGGACGTAACACTTTTCAAAAGTGTTACGTCCCAAATTAGAAAAAGTGGTGTGTATTTTTGCAAAATACCCTGTGCAAAAATGAAGGAAGGGATATTTTGCGAAGAAGAAAAGAGAGTAGTACCGGTTTCTATCACGTTGTTGTAAAAGGGATTGCACGGGAAAGAAATTTTAGTCAAACGCGGGAAAAGAAGTATTTTAGATTAATTATTAGAAAGCATCTGAAAAATTATGATGTAAAGATCTATGCATATTGTATTATGTCTAATCATGCTCATATTATGATATGGGCGGAAATTCAGGAATTATCATTTTTTATGGCCAGGGTCTTGGCTGAATACGCAAATTATTACAATTACAAACATGACAGAAACGGACATGTGTTTCAAAACAGATTTACCAGTGAGTGTATTGAGGATGAGGATTATTTCTGGAATTGTCTTAGATATATTCATATGAATCCGGTAAAAGCGGGTATGGCAAAAAAAGCCGCAGATTATAAATACAGCAGTATAAAAGAATATTTTTCAGAGGAGAAAATGCTGATACATGAAGAGGCGGTAAGGTTTATAAGAAACCGGTTCGGAGAATTTCATATTTTTGAAGCTTTCCATCAAGGAAGAAAATATGAAGTGTTTGAGGATATTAAGGAAGAAATAGAGCAGCAGAGAATTGACATAGCTGAAATGATGGCACATGAATTGTGTGAAAAGAACAAATTTGATTTCTGTATTCAAGTCTTTGAAGAAAAAGCGGTTCGAGAAGAATATCTTAAAAAAATTCAGCAGACACTAGATGTATCGTGTCGTAAATCCCAGGAGATATATTCAAAAATAAGAAAAAAGATGAAGAGCAAATGACAAAAAAACGCAGGGTATTTTGCAAAAATACACACCACTTGCATTAAATGGGGACGTAACACTTTTTAAAAATGTTACGTGTACAATTAACTTACATGTACAAAAAAACCGGTATGTGTTATGATATACGTATTGATTTTAGAGTGAAGGAGTGACATCTATGGAAAGAAATAACGCATGGCTCACCTATTCCGCTCAGGATATGGAGGGGCTTGAAAGAATCAATTCTTCGTATAAAGCTTGTCTCGACGAGGGAAAGACCGAGCGGGAATGTGTGGCAGTAGCGCGCCGTATGGCACAGGAAAAGGGATTTAAAGATCTGAAGGATGTGATCCGCAGTGGGGAACCGCTGAAAGCCGGGGACAAAGTGTATGCGGTATGCATGGATAAGAGCATTCTTTTATTTCATATAGGAAGAAAGCCCCTTCAGGAGGGTATGAATATTCTGGGCGCTCACATTGATTCTCCGCGAATCGATGTGAAGCAGAATCCATTATATGAAAATGAAGAACTTGCCTACCTGGATACTCATTACTACGGTGGCATTAAAAAATACCAGTGGGTAACTCTTCCGCTGGCTCTCCACGGGGTTGTGGTAAAAAAGGATGGAACGACGGTTCCTATCCGCATCGGGGAAAAGGACGATGATCCGGTGTTTGCCATCACAGATCTTCTGGTCCATCTGGCAGGAAAACAGTTGGAAAAGAAAGCGAACATCGTGATCGAAGGAGAAAAGCTGGATCTTTTGATCGGAAGCCGTCCGGAGAAGGCAGATGAGACAGAAGATGCAGATAAGGAAGAAAAAGCAGCTGCAAAGGATGCAGTAAAAAGCCAGATCATGAAGCTTCTCAAAGAAAGCTATAATATAGAAGAAGAGGACTTTTTTTCCGCAGAGCTTGAGATCGTTCCAGCCGGCAGAGCAAGAGACTGCGGCCTGGATCGCAGCATGATTATGGCCTATGGACAGGATGACAGAGTTTGTGCCTTTACTTCACTTTTTGCAATGCTGGATGTGGAGAACCTTGAAAAAACGGCATGCTGTATTCTTGTGGACAAAGAGGAAATCGGAAGTGTAGGTGCAACCGGAATGCATTCCCGGTTCTTTGAAAATACAGTGGCAGAGATTGTGGCTCTTACGGAAGGTGAGTCGGAGTTGAAAGTACGCCGTGCTCTGCAAAATTCAAAAATGCTCTCATCGGATGTCAGTGCGGCCTATGATCCTATGTTTGCGGAAGTGTTTGAAAAGAGAAGTTCTGCATTTTTTGCCAAGGGTCTGGTGTTCAACAAATTTACCGGAAGCCGCGGAAAGAGCGGGTCAAATGATGCAAACGCAGAATATCTGGCACAGATCCGGCAGGCTATGGATAAAAGAAATGTAGCATACCAGTTTGCGGAGCTTGGAAAGGTTGACGCCGGCGGCGGCGGAACCATTGCTTATATCATGGCAAATTACGGTATGGAAGTGATCGACAGCGGAGTGGCGGTTCTCTGTATGCATGCACCATGGGAGATCACAAGCAAGGCGGATGTGTATGAGGCATACAAAGGATACATGGCATTTATAGAAGAAATGTAAAAGCGCCGCCTGTTGGCAAGCAGGCATGATGTCCCAGGTTAATATTGAAGAAAGGGAGGCTGGATGAGAGGCAGAGCGGCTGTATTCTCATTTAGCCTTTTCAAAATGTCTGCACCTGAAAGAATGAAGAAAGCGGAGTATGCAGACAATGTAGAGCAGACAGACAAACCAGAACGGACAGGAAAATTAGAAAGGACAGATAAAGGTGAGGCAGGAAAGATTTAAAATGGAGAGGCAAGGCCTTGTAGAAGAAGGTCAGGAGGTCGTCATCAGCGAGAGAAGCCCCAGCACAGGGCGGTATACCTATCTGGTCGAACCATCTGTAGCCATGTCCGGAATTTATCGGACAAATGAAAGAATCAAAGCGCGAAAGGGCGTCATCCGAAAAATCGAGGAGACAGAAAAAGGCTTTTATCTTATTGTGGAAATGGAAGAGTAAATCCGGGAGATTCCCTTTGAGATTTCTTTATGAAGGAGGAAAAATGAAAAAACATTTTCCGCTATTTATATCTGTAGAGAAGAAAAAGGTACTGGTTATCGGGGGAGGGAAAGTGGCTCTTCGCAGAATATCAGTCCTTCAGGATTTTGGAGCCGATATCACAGTCATTGCCAAAAGCGTCCCGGGTGATCAGAAAGAAAGAATCGAATGTCTGCACAGAGAGGGGAAAATAAACCTGATGGAGCGGGAATTTCGTCCTGCTGATATTCTTACAGACTATTTTATGATAATCGCTGCTTCGGATGACAATGACCTTAATCGTAACATCGTAGCTCTTGGCAGGGAGAAAGGAATTTTGGTAAATTCGGCGTCGTGCCGGGATGACTGTGATTTTTATTTTCCGGCCATTGCAGCAAAGGACAACATTGTGGTTGGAATTGCAGGAGACGGATCAGATCATCGGGCGGTGGCTGATCTTGCAGCGAAAGTTCGCAGGGAATTATAGCGTCCTGGGACGCACAGTATCAGAAGACAGCTGGGAGTGTGAGAATGAAACTTAAGGTAGGAAGCAGAATGAGCCGGCTGGCAATCCGGCAGGCAGAACTTATAATAGAAGAATTACAGACAGTCAATCCGGCGTTGGAATGTGAACTGGTTACGATGAAGACAACAGGGGATCGCATTCTTAATAAGACGCTGGATAAAATCGGAGGGAAAGGTCTTTTTATGAAAGAGCTGGAGGCAGCTCTTCAGGAAGGGAAGATCGATCTTGCAGTACATAGTCTGAAAGATATGCCGATGGAGGAGACAAAAGAGTATCCCATTCTGGCATTTTCAGAGCGTGAAGATCCAAGAGATGTGTTGGTGCTCCCAAAGGGAGTGGAAAAATGGGATGTTAAAAAACCGGCTGGATGTTCCAGTCTGCGAAGGAAAATTCAATTGCATGCTATGTATCCGGAACTGGAAATAACCAGCGTAAGAGGAAATGTATTGACCCGGTTGGAAAAATTGGATAAAGGGGAATTTGGCGCTCTTGTGCTGGCGGCGGCAGGGCTGAAAAGATTAGGCCTGGAAAACCGGATCAGCCGTTACTTTGAGGTGACGGAGATCCTTCCTTCTGCAGGACAGGGAGTTTTGGCCGTGCAGGGGAAAAAGTCCCTGAAATCCATTACAGATGGAATCGATCACAAGGAATCCCGGTGGCTTTCTGTGGCGGAGCGATCCTTTGTGCGGCGGTTGAATGGAGGCTGTTCTTCGCCCGTGGCGGCTTATGGAGAGATCAGGAACGGCATCTGTACTTTGAGGGGTCTTTATTATAATGAAGAAACAGGATTTTTCAAAGTGGGTCAGCAGTCATTGCCGAAGGAAGAAATGGCTGATGTTCAAAACGCTGTCCGGATAGGGATGGATCTTGCGGAAAAGTTAAAAAATGAGGAGACAGAAAAATGAAGCAGAGAAGACAAGGAAAAGGAGTTGTCTATCTGGTAGGGGCCGGCCCCTCTGACGCCGAGCTGATCACTGTAAAAGGAAAACGCCTGATGGAAGAGGCGGATGTTATTGTCTATGACCGGCTTGTGGGAAGCAGTATCCTTTCATATGGAAATAATGAAGCGGAATATATAGATGTGGGAAAACGAGCGGGATTTCATCCGATCCCCCAGGAAGAGATCAATAAAATTCTTGCTGCAGAGGCAGAAAAAGGCGGGAAGATCGTGCGCCTCAAGGGAGGGGATCCCCTTGTATTCGGGAGAGGTGCAGAGGAGGCGGAATATTTAAACGCTCAGGGGATCGCATTTGAGATTGTCCCCGGAATCACTTCTGCCGTTTCTGTGCCGGCCTATCTTGGTATCCCTGTGACCCACCGGGACATGGCGTCATCCTTTCACGTCGTCACTGCCCACAAAAAGGACGGAAGTTTTCCGGATATTTCTTACGATGCCCTGGTAAAAGGAGGCGGAACACTGGTATTCCTGATGGGGGTGCACACGGTAAAGGATGTGGCAGAAGGTTTGTTGAAAAGCAATATGCCTCCAGAGACACCGGCTGCTGTCCTGGAGAGAGGGACAACGGCAAGGCAGCGGAAAATCAAAGGAACCATTGCAGACATTGCCCGGAAAGCATTGGAAGAGAAGATACAGTCCCCAGCCATCATTCTTGTAGGGCAGGTTGCCGGAGAGGAGCAAATGGAGTGGTATGACAAACGCCCGCTGGCAGGAAAGAAATTTGTGGTGACAAGGCCAAGAGAGCAAAAGGACAAGCTGTCAGCCCTCCTTCGGGAAAAGGGAGCGGAAGTGCTGGAAGCGCCTACAATCCGCATTGTCCCCATAGAAGAAAATCCTGCTTTGGATGAAGCGCTGGAGAAGATAGCAGATTATAGCTGGCTGGTATTTACCAGCCCTACAGGGGTACGAATTTTCAGAGACTATCTGAAAAAGCATTCGATAGACAACCGAAAGCTGTCTCACCTTAAATTTGCAGTGATAGGGCAGGGAACAGCGGAGAAAATGCGGGAGTGGGGATTTTCCCCGGATTTGATGCCCGAAGTATACGACAGCAGACATTTGGCAGAGGAATTGGCGCTGCAAGTGGGAAAGAATGAAAAAATTCTTCTTCCCAGAGCCAGGATGGGAAGCCGGGAGCTTACGGAAATCCTGGAGAGAGCAGGCATACAGACGGCAGACATACCGCTGTATGATACCTGTTATGAGTCTTTGCCCTTTGTTGATCCGGAAAAAGAGTTTGGAGAAGGGATCAGTGATTATGCTGTCTTCACCAGTTCTTCTACTGTCCGCGGATTTGTCCATGCCGCGCCGGATCTGGATTTTGGCAGGGTGACGGCGCTTTGTATCGGGGAAAAGACAGAAGAAGAAGCAAGAAAAGCTGGGATGGTTACCTATACAGCCAGGAGGGCGGATATAGAGTCCCTTGTTTTGTTGGCAGAAGAAATGGAGAAGCAATGAGCAGGCAGAAAAAGGAGTTAAAAAAAGGCTGGACGACAGGAACCTGTGCACAGGCAGCTTCAAGGGCAGCGGCAGAATATTTGCTTACAGGCAGAAAGAGGGAACAGATCAAAGTATGGATTCCTGCCGGATGGAGCCTGGAACTTCCTGTGGAAGAATGCAGGCCGGTAAGATATGATGACCGGGGAAATGTGAACTCTGTCAGGTGCGGCATCAGAAAGTACAGCGGAGACGACCCGGATATTACGAACGGAGTTGTGATTTACAGTACAGTCTCTATGGAAGAAGGAGATCATATCACCATAGACGGCGGAGAAGGAGTGGGAAGAGTGACAAAGCCCGGTCTGGATCAGCCGGTAGGCAGTGCGGCCATCAACACGGTCCCAAGAAAAATGATAGAAAAAGAAGTCCGGGAAGTGCGGGACATCTCAGGTTATACCGGAGGCCTGAAGGTAATCATTGAGATACCGGGAGGGCAGGAGCTGGCAGAAAAGACCTTTAACCCCCGTATTGGGATAGAAGGAGGGCTGTCTGTGCTTGGAACAAGCGGCATTGTGGAACCTATGAGCGAGCAGGCCCTTATTGACACCATTGAGGTGGAGATAAAAGTAAAGCTTGCCGCAAAAAGAGAGATTATTTTGGCAGCGCCCGGCAATTACGGCCTTGATTTCCTGGAAGAGAAATGGCAGATCCAGAAAGAGGAGGCTGTCAAGTGCAGCAATTATGTGGGAGATACCATAGATCTTGCAGTAAAACATGGCGCAAAGGGGCTGCTTTTTATTTCTCATATCGGTAAATTTGTAAAGGTTGCCGGAGGCATTATGAATACGCATTCCAGATATGCAGACTGCCGGATGGAGATTTTAAGTGCTGCAGCTCTTCGGGCAGGTTTGGGAGAAGCGGTTGCCCTGTCGCTTCTTGGCTGTAACACCACAGAGGATGCACTGCAGATGCTGGATGGAGAAAAAAGGGAGAAGATAATAGAGGTTTTGATGCAGAAGATCCATACGTATCTTAACATGAGATCCGGCGGAGAGATAAAGACCGGAGCAATCGTATTTTCCAATACCTTCGGGATGCTTGGAATGACGGAGGACGCTTTGGAGCTGATCGAGGAATATAAGTCCCATTGCCAGTAACGGAATTGATATTGTATATATCAATAAAATAAATAATAAAAGCTCTATAGAAATAAAAAAATATATAAAAAGAAAGGAAATCATATGAAAGGAACGTTGTATGGAGTCGGCGTCGGCCCTGGGGATCCGGAACTTTTGACCCTTCAGGCTGTCCGTATCATAAGGGAGAGCGATGTGATCTTTGCCCCAGGAAAAGTACCGGAAGAGACAACCGCTTATCAGATCGCGGCAGGAGCGGTCCCGGAACTTGCCTCAAAGAAGACGGAAGGGCTTTATATGCCGATGACAAAAGATGAGGAAGCAAGGGAGAAGGCCCATGAAGATGCGGCAAAGAGGATACTTGCGGTTTTGGAACAGGGAAAGACGGCGGCTTATCTTACGCTGGGAGATCCCTGCATTTATTCCACCTATCTTTATGTCCATAGAAAGGTAGAGGCAGCAGGATATCCGGCAAAACTGATCAATGGGATTCCTTCTTTTCTGGCAGTATCGGCAGCTTTGGATGAGGGGCTTGTGGAAAAAGATCAGATGCTCCATCTCATTCCCGCCTCTTATCCGATCGCAGAAGGACTCTCTCTTTCAGGTACCAAGGTATTAATGAAAGCGGGAAAAGAAGCTGCCAGGGTGAGAGACTACCTGAAGGAGAATGGGCAGAAAGGGCAGGCTGTGGAGCGATGCAAAATGGACGGAGAGAAAATTTACCGTTCTTTGGATGAAATTCCAGATGATTTAAGTTATTATTCTATTATGGTAGTAAAAGACGCAGGAGGACAATAGATGGTTTATTTTGTGGGCGCAGGCCCTGGGGATCCGGATCTTATCACAGTAAAGGGGAAACGGAAAGTAGATGAGGCGGATGTCATTATTTACGCCGGATCTTTGGTAAATCCCCAGGTGATGGCAGACAGAAAAAAAGAGTGCCAGGTTTTCAACAGTGCTTATATGACACTGGAAGAAGTGCTGGATGTTATGAAAAAAGCGGAAGAAGAAGGGAAGACGACGGTGCGGCTGCATACCGGGGATCCCTGCCTGTACGGGGCCATTCAGGAACAGATGGATGCGCTGGATGCGCTTGGCATTTCTTATGAAGTATGTCCCGGAGTCAGTTCATTTTGCGGAGCTGCAGCTGCCCTTCAGCTGGAGTATACACTGCCGTCCATATCCCAGAGCGTTGTTATCACAAGGATGGCGGGACGCACCCCGGTGCCGGAGAGGGAAAGTATCCGTTCTTTTGCACAGCATCAGACGACCATGGTATTGTTCTTAAGCGCGGGGCTTCTGGGGCAGCTGTCTTTAGAGCTGCAGGCCGGCGGGTATCCTCCGGACACGCCCGCAGCCATTGTATACAAAGCCACCTGGGAAGAGGAAAAGAAAGTAATCTGCACCGTGGATTCTTTGGAAGAGACAGCGGCAAGAGAGGGGATCCAAAAGACTGCCCTTATTATTGTGGGACGCATATTGGAAAAAAAGAATTACGAAAGATCCAGGCTGTATGATCCATCCTTTGACACCGAATATCGGAGGAGCAAAGACGGGCAGAAAGGAATGAGGAAAGAACATTGAAAAAGCCTTTGACACTCATTGTCTGCTATACAGACAAAGGAAAAGAAAAAATGCAGGCAATAGAAGAGATCCTTACCCGCCGGGGAAGAGACACCGTTTGTCTTGAGAGACCTTCCGGAAAGGACTGGGTATCTCATTATTGGGACAAAGCCGGAGAAATCCTTTTCATTGGAGCAGCCGGCATTGCGGTCCGTCTCATTGCCCCCTGTCTTCGGGATAAAATGAAGGATCCGGCAGTGGTTGTCATGGATGAGAAAGGAACATTTGCCATTCCGATCCTGTCCGGCCATGTGGGTGGGGCCAATGAACTTGCCCTTCTTCTGGAAGAGGAGACGGGCTCCCTGCCGGTGCTGACAACGGCGACCGATGTACAGGGGAAATTTGCAGTAGATGTGTTTGCCAAGAAGCAGTCTCTCCTTTTTTCCAACCGGGTGCTGGCAAAAAAAATTTCTGCTGCTATACTAAGAGGGGAGAAAATCGGATTTTATGCAGAGTGCCCGGTGGAAGGGGAACTTCCGGAAGAACTGGAGTCCTGTCCAAGGGAAGAGATGCTGAAGGATTTTCCCCTGGGGATTGCCGTTGTACAAAGCCCGGACGGCGAAGGGCGAAAGGACCTGGAAACAAGCGGGTCGTCCGGCGCAAAGATTCTTTATCTTTACCCGGCTAATCTCACTTTGGGAGCCGGGTGTAAAAAAGGAAAGCCGGCAAAAGAGCTGGAAGATTTCTTCTGCAGGAGCCTTAAGTCTCTCGGCCTTAGAAAAGAACAGGTGGAAAAGATCGGAAGTATTGACAGGAAAGCAGAAGAAGAGGGATTTATTGAGCTGGCTGATCAGTGGAACATTCCATTTGAGACCTGGCCGGAGGAAGTGCTTAAGCAGATAGAAAACGTAAGCAGGGAATCCGGATTTGTCCGCCAGGTGACAGGAATTGGAAATGTCTGCGAGCGGGCAGCGATACAGGGCAGCAAAAACGGAAGGCTGCTTCTTGAAAAAACAGCAGAAAACGGCATGACCCTTGCGGTGGCGGCCAAAGATTGGAGTGTGGCATTTGACGAAATTATATGTAGTGGGCATCGGGCCGGGAAACTATGAAGATATGACGATACGGGCGGCAAAGGCGCTGGAAGCAAGCCAGGTGATCGCAGGTTATACGGTCTATGTAGATCTGGTAAAGGAGCATTTTCCCGGAAAGGAATTTCTGACCACTCCTATGACAAAAGAAATCCAGAGATGCCGCATGGCGCTTGAAAAGGCACAGCAGGGGCAGACCACCGCCATGATCTGCAGCGGAGATGCAGGGATCTACGGTATGGCGGGACTGATCCTTTCCATGAAAGAAGAGTATCCGGACGTCCAGGTGGAAGTAATTCCGGGAGTGACGGCGGCTTCTTCAGGGGCAGCTGTACTGGGGGCTCCTCTTATCCACGATTTTGCTGTCATAAGCCTAAGCGATCTTCTCACGCCGTGGGAAAAGATTGAAAAAAGGCTGCGGTCGGCGGCAGAGGCGGACTTTGCAATCTGTATCTATAATCCTTCCAGCCGCAAAAGGAAGGATTATCTGAAAAGAGCGTGCCGCATCATTGGAGAATACCAGAGTCCCGATACCGTATGCGGCTATGTGTCCAACATAGGGCGGGAAGGAGAGGCATACAGGATATGCACGCTTGCCCGGCTTATGGAAGCGCAGACAGATATGTTTACAACAGTATTTATTGGAAACTCACAGACCATCAGAAAAAAGGAAGCTATGATAACACCAAGGGGATATGAAAATGGCTAGTATTATGATTTTTGCAGGAACGACAGAGGGGCGGAAAATAGCGGAATTTCTTCGGGGACATGCACCTAAGGTATATGTCCTTACGGCGACAGAGTATGGAAAAGAGCAAGTGGAGGACGGGGAAAATATCCATGTTCTCGCCGGCAGACTGGATGTGGAGGGAATGCGGGAGCTGGCTTACGGGTGCCAGGCAGAGCTTGTCATTGACGCCACCCATCCTTTTGCCATGGAAGTGACAAAAAATATACAGAAAATGTGTCGGGAAGAGAGCATTTCTTATATGCGGGTGCTGCGGGAAGGATCCGTGAAGGACGGCAATGCAGTGTGGGTAAAGAATATCCGGGAGGCGGCGGACTATTTAAAAGATAAGGAAGGAAATGTCCTCATCACCACCGGAAGCAAAGAACTTGCGCCTTACACAGAAATACCCGATTATCAGAGCCGGTGTTTTCTCCGTGTGCTTTCCACAAAAGAAGCAGTGCAAAAAGCAGTGGAAAACGGATTTGAAGGGAAACATCTCATTGCAATGCAGGGACCTTTTTCCCAGGAAATGAACGAACAGCTTCTTCGCCATGTGCAGGCAAAATATATGGTGACAAAGGAATCCGGGCGAAGCGGCGGATATGAAGAAAAGCTTCGCGCCGCCAAAAAGGCGGGAGCAGTGGCAGTTGTCATTGGAAGACCCATGGAAAAGGGAGTCACTCTGGATGAAGCGTTTCAGATCCTTGCAGAAAAATACGGCTTCCGCCGGCCGCGTCACATTACCCTTGTAGGAGTGGGTCCAGGGGATGAGAGTTTACTGACAAAAGCAGCACAGCGGGCAATGAAATCGGCAGATGTGCTGATCGGAGCCAAGCGTATGCTGCAGGCGGCAGAAGGAATTGCGGCAGAAAGATATGAAGAGTACCGTGCAGACAAGATAGAAGAATTTTTAAGGATCAATTCCAGATACCGGCAGATTGTCATTCTGCTTTCCGGCGATGTCAGCTTTTACAGCGGAGCGGCGAAGCTGAAAGAGACATTGAAGGAATATGAGATGTCAGTCATTCCGGGAATTTCATCTATTTCCTGTATGGCGGCCCGCATTGGAAAGGGAGTGGAACATACTCCTTTGCTCAGCATTCAC
The DNA here is from genome assembly GCF_037273965.1 of Claveliimonas sp. Classification (NCBI taxonomy): domain Bacteria; kingdom Bacillati; phylum Bacillota; class Clostridia; order Lachnospirales; family Lachnospiraceae; genus Claveliimonas; species Claveliimonas sp. The sequence goes on from NZ_JAYAZJ010000046.1 coordinate 22,221, forward strand.
GGACGAAACTGTAATTATGTGGATTATTTAAGAGAATACGGCCGGATCTTTCTTCTGGTAAGCAGCGGGAAAGAGATTGAAACCGTGTTAAGAAGACTTTGCCGGTACGGATACGGCTCTGCGTCTGTCTATGTGGGAAGCAGACTGTCCTATCCCAAGGAAAATCTCATATCCGGCACGGCCAAACGCCTGTCTGAAAAAGAAAAAATCTGGGACGGGCTCAGTGTGATGTATGTGGAGATCCCGGAAATCCTTGTGGAAGAGGCGCCGCAGGAGACGGAGGATGGCGATTTTATCCGGGGAAAGATTCCTATGACAAAAAGCGGGATCCGAAGCGTAGTCCTTGCAAAAATGAATCCCCAAAAGGATGCAGTCATTTACGATGTAGGCGCAGGAACCGGATCGGTGTCCATTGCTCTTGCAAAGAAATCCATAGACGGTATGGTTTTCGCCATTGAGAAGAAGATTGAAGGAATTGCTCTTATACACAAGAACAAAAGGCATTTTCATGTATCCAATATTCAGGCAGTTCACGGAGAGGCTCCTGAAGCATTGGAGCAGCTGCCGGCGCCGGATCTTGCCTTTGTGGGAGGAAGCAGCGGAAATCTGACGTCCATACTGGAAGCAATATGGAGCAAAAATCCAGAGGCAAAAATCGTAGTTTCCGCTATCACACTGAATACCCTTGCGGAATGCACCGAATATATAAAGCGGCATCCAAAGCTTGGAGCGGATATAATGCAGATCCAGGTATCCCAGGGAAAAAAAGTAGGAAGATATCAGATGATGACCGGACAGAACCCCATCTATATCGTTACGTTTGAAAGACGGAAAGAGAAAAAAGAGCAGGGCAGGGAAGGAGAGAAGAGAGAATGAAACGGCAGGCACCCAGACTTGTCATAGCGGCGCCGGGGAGCGGAAGCGGAAAGACACTTGCTGTCTGTGGAATTTTAACTTCCCTTCTGGCAGCAGGAAAAAAGCCGGCAGCCTTTAAATGCGGTCCGGATTATATTGATCCCATGTTCCATGAAACCGTGATCGGGACGGCCTCCAAAAATCTGGATACTTTCTTTGCCGGGGAAGAACTGGTAAGACAGCTTTTCCTGGAGGAGGCAAAACATGCGGATCTTTCTGTGATCGAGGGCGTGATGGGATACTATGACGGCCTGGCAGGCACTTCCCTTTCCGCCAGTACCTACGATGTGGCAAGGACGCTGGAAGCGCCTGTTATACTGGTGGTTGATGCTGCAAAGACAAGCGTTTCCGTTATGGCGCTTTTGAAAGGATTCCGGGAATTTCGGCGGGACAGCCTGATCCGGGGTGTGATCTTTAATCAATTGTCTCCGTCCCGCTATGAAGGGATGAAACAATTGACGGAGGAAGAACTTGGCATTCCGGTCTGCGGCTATCTGCCTAAAATGGAAGATATGGACCTGGAAAGCCGCCATTTAGGGCTTGTTATGCCGGGCGAGATCAGGAAATGGAAGGAGAAGCTTAAGAAGCTGGAAAAGCAGTGCCGGATTTCTCTTGATCTTCCCCTTCTGGAAAAGATCGCTGCAACAGCTCCGGATATGGAGGAAGGGGAATCAGATATCCCTGTAAAGGAGATTCCTCAAAAGTTGCTCCAAAAGGATTCCCAAAAGCCGCCTGTGGTCGCTGTGGCAAAAGATGCGGCCTTTTCCTTCTATTATAAAGATAACCTAAGGCTTCTTGAAAAGCTTGGGGCGCAGCTTTTGGAATTTTCCCCCTTAAATGACAGGGAAATTCCCAGAGAAGCGGATGCCCTCCTCCTTGGCGGTGGCTATCCTGAGCTTTATGGCGCTCATCTGGAGGAAAATCTTCCCATGCGTCAGTCAGTGAAGCAGGCGCTTTCCTCTGGAATGCCGTGTATGGCAGAGTGCGGAGGCTTCCTCTATCTTCAGGAGGAGATGGAAGATCCCGAAGGAAGACGTTACAAAATGGCAGACTTTTTGCCGGGAAAAAGCTTTTATAAAGGGAGACTGTCCAGATTTGGCTATGTGTCACTGACAGCCCAAAAGGACGGAGCATTTGCAAAAGAAAGAGAGATCATTCGGGGACATGAGTTTCACTATATGGATACAGATGCAAATGGGGACGCATTTCAGGCCTGCAAACCCATTACCGGCCGGAATTGGGAGTGCGCCGTGACAGGAGAGTCATTCTATGCCGGATTTCCCCATCTCTATCTCTATTCGATGCCGGATTTTGCCGGACGATTTGTAAGAAAGGCAGAAGAATATGGAAAAAACAGAAGAAAGCAACAGTTTTAAAGTGACGGGATTAGATCAAACTTCTATGGAGCGGTGTCAAAGGCGATGGATGCAGATTGCAAAACCTTTGTACGGACTTGGAAGGCTGGAATATGCCATCATACAGATTGCGGGCATTACAGGAAATGAAAAAGTTTCTATAGATAAAAAAGCGTTGATCGTCATGTGCGCTGACAACGGAGTAGTGGAAGAAGGGGTCTCCCAGACAGACAGCAGCGTAACGGCAGTGGTGACAGATAATTTTGCAGAAGGAAAGACTTCCGCCTGCCTGATGAGCAGGCGGGCCGGTGTGGACGTTTTCCCCATTGATATCGGCGTACAGACAAAGACAAAAGTCTATGAAGATAAAGTAGCCTGGGGAACCCGGAATATGGCCAAAGGCCCTGCCATGTCAAAGAAGGAAGCCCAGGAAGCCATCCATGCAGGAATCCGCGCAGCCTGGCGCTGCCGGGAACTGGGGTATCAGATCCTTCTGACCGGTGAAATGGGAATTGGCAACACCACCACAAGCAGCGCGGTGGTTTCGGTGCTCCTCGGCAAGGATCCGAAGGAAGTGACAGGAAAAGGGGCAGGACTTTCCGACGAGGGGCTTCTTCGGAAGCAGCAGGTGATACGGACAGCCATCCAAAGGAACCGGCCGGATCCCCAAGATCCGCTGGACGTGCTTGCCAAAGTGGGGGGACTGGATATCGGAGGCCTTGCCGGAGTGTTCCTTGGGGGAGCCATGTACCGGATCCCTGTAGTGATGGACGGATTCATTTCCGCGGCGGCGGCTCTTGTTGCCTGCCAGATCGAGCCAAAGGTTTCCGATTATATTCTTCCTTCCCATTTATCCGGAGAAGGGGGAATGAGCCTGGTTTTAAAAGAACTTGGAAAGGAACCCTTCCTTCACTGCGGTATGAAGCTGGGAGAAGGGACCGGTGCAGTTGCTCTTATGCCCCTTTTGGACATGGTGCTGGAAGTGTACCGGCATATGCCGGATTTTGACGGGATTCAGATCGAGGCCTATCAGCCTCTTTAACGCTCTTTAAAGGAGGAAGCAATGCTTTACATGATATTTGGAGGAAGCGGAAGCGGCAAGTCCGAGTATGCGGAAGATCTTGCGGTGAAACTTTGTCCGGGAGAAAAAATTTATCTTGCCACCCTGCAGGATATTGATGAAGAAATGGAAAAACGAATTAAAGATCACAAAACCATGCGGAAAGGAAAGCATTTTACAACTGTTGAGCAGGGGCTTGCCCTGGAAACGCTGGATGTAAGCGGACAGAAACTGGTACTGTTAGAATGCATGACCAATCTTCTGGCAAATGAGATGTATTCCCCAAAGGCACAGAAGGAAGAGCCGGTGGCGAATTACATTATGAGAGGGATCCGGCATATCAAAGGCCAGGTGGAGGACCTGATCGTGATCGCCCAGGATTCTTTTTCCGAGGTTCCCATGGACCCGGAAATGCGCCGATATGTCCGGGAGTCCGGGCGGGTCAATCAGAAACTGGCAAAAGAAGCAGATGTGGTCATTGAAGTCAAATTCGGCCTTCCCCTTATGCTGAAAGGAGAGCTACCTTTGGAGCTGAAAGGGGACAGGACAGTATGAAATATGTAAGCAGCTTTCTGATCGCTTTTAGCATGTATTCCAAGATTCCGGTTCCACAGGCAGACTGGGAGAAATCTTCTATGGAATATGTCATGTGTTTTTTTCCGCTGGTGGGAGCTGTCATCGGGGGTATCCTGTATGGGGCTGCCTGGGCGGCGGATTTTTTGGCTATTCCACGGCAGCTGTCGGCGGCTGTTCTGACTGCGCTTCCTCTATGGATTTCCGGAGGGATCCACATGGATGGATATATGGATACAAAAGATGCGCTGGCTTCCTGGGGAGATTCCCAAAAGAAGCTGGAAATCCTGAAGGACAGCCATGTGGGAGCTTTTGCCGTGATGGGACTTGGGATTTATCTTCTGCTCTCTTACGGAGCATGGAACTGTATCCGGCCCGGGCAGGGACTTTTCTGTGTCGGTATGGGCTTTGTGATAAGCCGGGCCTTAAGCGGACTTTCTGTTATTTTCTTTCCCAAGGCAAAAAAGACAGGCTCCTATGTGACTATGTTTGCAGGGAAGGCACAGAAGAAAAAGGGAGCAGTCATCCTTGGTCTGCTGCTTTTTGCCGCGTCGGCTTTGCTCCTTGTGTTCGGGGGACGATGCGGATGGATCTGCCTTTTGGCGGCGGCAGCGGTTTATATCTGGTATTATTACATAAGTAAAAAACAATTTGGAGGAATCACCGGAGATCTGGCAGGATATTTTGTCCAGCTTTTAGAGCTGGTCTTTCTTCTTGCGGCAGCGGTGACAGGATAGTACAATGAAAATCATATTGGTCCGTCACGGACAAACAGAAGGCAACCGGGAGCATCGCTTCATCGGAGGAAGAAGCAATGAACCTGTGACGAAAGAAGGAATCCTTACACTGGAAAAACGAATATATCCTAAGGTGGAGCATGTATTTTCCAGTCCGATGAAGAGGTGTATACAGACGGCGAAGGCGGTCTTTGGGGAAGAAGATCCGGAGATCATAGAGGAGTTTAGAGAATGTGATTTCGGAATATTGGAGGGCAAAACCCATGAGGAGCTTATGGGAGATCCCCTGTATGATACTTTTGTAGAAAGCGGCGGCGGGCTGCCTTTCCCGGAAGGGGAGGCGATTCCTGATTTTAACGCCCGGTGCGTGAAGGCTCTTCAAAAAGCAGTGGAAATTGCCGGGGAAAGAGGATATCAGAGTATAGGCTGTACCGTTCACGGCGGGGTGATCATGGCAGTGATGTCGCAGATGGTGAAAGGCAGCGATTACTATGCCTGGAACGTAGAAAACGGAGAAGGCTATATTGTGGAAATAGACGAAGAAAAATGGAAGGAAGGACATCTGGATGGCACAGTCACTGGCGGCACTTTGCATCGGATTTATACTTGATTTTATTTTGGGAGATCCCCACAGCTTCTGGCATCCGGTGCAGGGGATCGGCTCTTTGATCACCGGGACGGAAAAGGCGCTGCGAAAGGTGTTTCCCGATAAAAAGAGGCCTTTGCAGATAGCAGGTCTCCTTCTGGTGATCTTTGTGGTGTCTGTCTCCGTGCTGCTTGCAGGGCTGCTTCTGTGGATAGCAGAAAGGATCCATCCGGCCCTTGGTTTTGGACTTTCCTGTATTTTGTGCTGGCAGATGCTGGCAGCAAAATCTCTGAAAACAGAAAGCATGAAAGTGTATACCGCTCTGGAAAAGGAAGGGTTGGAAGCAGGTAGAAGAGCAGTCTCCATGATCGTGGGACGGGATACAAAGTCCCTTTCCGAAGAGGGCGTCATTAAGGCGGCGGTGGAAACAGTGGCGGAAAATACATCAGACGGCGTGACAGCCCCTTTGTTTTATATGATGCTGGCGGGGCCTTTGGGCGGGGTTTTTTATAAGGCCATCAATACCATGGATTCCATGATCGGCTACCGCAATGAGAAATACCGGTGGCTGGGAACCTGCGCGGCCCGTCTGGATGACATTGCCAATTTTATTCCGGCAAGGATCAGCGCGCTTTTTATGACGGCAGCAGCCTTTGTGCTGGGATTTGACGGGAAAGGCGCATGGAAAATCTACCGGCGTGACCGCCATAATCATAAAAGTCCCAATGCGGCTCAGACGGAAGCGGTGATGGCGGGAGCTCTTCAGGTGCAGCTTGCCGGGGACGCCTGGTATTTTGGAGAGCTTTATAAAAAGCCCACCATCGGGGATCCGATCCGCCCGGTGAAGCGGGAGGATATTCCGGCAGCCTGCCGTCTGGAGTACGGAGCGGTCATCCTGCAGTTTTTGGTGATGGCGGCGGCAAAAGCAGCTTTGATCTTTCTGATTTAGAGAAAACGGCAGCAGAGATTCAGAGAAAAAGGATAGAAAAAGAGGATAGAAATGGAAGAACACGGCGGAAATATTTTCGATAAAAACATCAGATTGGACTTCTCTGTCAATATCAATCCTTTTGGCATGCCCGAATCGGTGAAAAAGGCGGCCCTTGAAGGGGTCTCTCTTGCTTACCGGTATCCGGATATAGAAAAAAGAGAACTTAGAAAAGCTCTGGGAAGAAAACTTCAAATATCCCCCGGGCGGATCGTGACAGGAAATGGGGCGGCGGAACTGATCTATGCCATAGCGGCTGCCTTTGAACCGGGAAGGGCTGCCGTGCTGGGGCCGACCTTTGGGGAATACGAAAAAGCCCTTCGCATCCACGGATGGCAGGTGCTTCATTATCTGGCTCGCCGGGAAGAGGGATACCGCTTTACGAAAAAAGCGCTGGAATGGCTTGATAAAGAGGAAGGGCTTAGCGCTGTTTTTCTCTGCAATCCCAACAATCCTACCGGAATGCTGGCAGATGGAGGATTTTTGAAAAAGCTGGCTGATCTGTGCCATAGGAAAGAGATGCTTCTTGTGGTGGATGAATGTTTTCTGGAACTGACCGGGCAGGGAGAGGGAAAATCCCTTCGGTATCTCCAGGAACAATACCCGGAGATTCTTATCTTACGGGCATTTACAAAAATCTATGCCATGCCGGGACTTCGGCTTGGCTACGCACTGACAGCCAATGAAGAAACAGCAAAGAGACTGGAAAATATACTGCCTCCCTGGAATGTATCCGCTCCTGCACAGATGGCAGGGTGCGCCGCTCTGGAAGAGGAGGCCTTTGTCAGAGAGAGCAGGGAATTTCTGTTAAAAGAAGAAAAGTGGATGGAAGAAAAGCTGACGGAACTGGGGTTTTTCGTATGGCCTTCGGATACCATCTTCTGTATGTTTGAGGGAGAGGAAGGTCTGCAGGAAGCCTGTTTGAAACAGGGAATCTATATTCGGGATGCAGCCAGTTTTCCGGGGATCAGAAAGGGAACTTACCGGATCGGGATCAGGCAGCATGAGGACAATGTACAGCTTCTGGAAGTTTTGAAAACGTGCGGTGATACCGCAAAAAGGAGAGAACAATGGCAAAAGCGATCATGATACAGGGAACCATGTCCGGAGCCGGAAAGAGCCTTTTGGCAGCCGGACTTTGCCGGATTTTTAAGGAGGATGGCTTTCGGACTGCCCCTTTTAAATCCCAGAATATGGCTTTAAATTCCTATATTACAGAGGACGGACTGGAAATGGGACGCGCCCAGGTGGTGCAGGCGGAGGCGGCCATGACAGATCCCTCTGTCTATATGAATCCTATTTTGCTCAAACCTACCACGGACACTGGATCCCAGGTCATTGTAAACGGGGAAGTTATAGGAAATATGAGCGCCCGTGAATATTTTGCCTGTAAAAAGAAGTTTGTCCCGGATATCTTAAACGCCTGCCGCCATCTGGCAGAAGAGTATGATATTCTTGTCATAGAAGGAGCGGGAAGTCCGGCGGAGATCAATCTGAAAGAAAATGATATTGTCAATATGGGTCTTGCCGAAATGCTGGATGTTCCGGTACTTCTTGCCGGAGACATTGACCGGGGCGGCGTATTTGCACAGCTTTACGGGACAGTGGCCCTTCTTGAGCAGAAGGAAAGGGAGCGGATCAAGGGGCTCATTATCAATAAGTTCCGTGGAGATAAATCCATCCTTGATTCGGGAATTGCGATGCTGGAGGAGCGGACAAAGATTCCTGTAGTGGGAACTGTTCCCATGCTTTCCGTGGATATCGAGGAGGAAGACAGTATATCGGAACGTTTGGAAAGGGGAGGAAACAAGACGGGCCTAAAAGACGCACAGAAGGCAGCCATTGATATTGCAGTGATCCGATTTCCAAAGATTTCCAATTATACGGATCTTGCGCCTCTGGAATCTGTGGAGGGAGTGGAGGTTCGTTATGTTTCCGCTCCCCGGGATCTGGGACAGCCCGACCTCATTTTGCTTCCCGGAAGTAAAAATACAATGGCAGATCTGAAATGGATGCGCACTTCCGGCATGGAAGCTTCTATTTATAAATGTTTGAAAAAAGGGACCATGATCTTCGGCATATGCGGCGGATACCAGATGATGGGGGAAAGCCTTGCGGATCCGGAGGGAACAGAAGGGGGAGGAACCATGAGAGGAATGGGACTCCTCCCGGTGGAGACTGTTTTTCATAAGCAGAAAACAAGAACACGCATACAGGGGAAACTGGAAGCTTTAAGCGGGATGTATGAAAAACTGTCAGGCGCTGCATATGAGGGATATGAGATCCATATGGGCAGGACAATGCTTACAGGAGAAGCGCAGGTTCTGGCAAAAAGGGAAGAAGAAATCTTAGGCGTGTGCCGGGGGCAGGCAGCAGGAACTTATATTCACGGGATTTTTGACAGCAGTGAGACGACCGACGGTCTTCTTCAAATGCTGGCAGAGAAAAAAGGCCTGGATGGCGCCGCCCTGAAGGGGACAGATTTTCGGGAATACAAGGAAAAGCAATATCAGGCTTTAGCGAAAGGGCTTCGTGAGTCCCTGGACATGGAGGCGATTTACCGTATGTTAAGGGAAGTAAAATGTTAGGAGGGACATCATGCTGGAAGAATTGGAACAGGTACTGCCGGGCGACATAGAAAAGAGAAGTTTTGAGATCATTACAGAGGAATTGGGGGAAAGAACCTTTGATCCTCTGGAAGAACCCATTATCAAGCGATGCATTCATACCAGTGCGGATTTCGACTATGCGGATCAGCTTTACTTCTCACCCGGTGCGGTAAAGATTGGAATAGAGGCTATAAAAAAAGGCGCCCGGATCGTGACAGATACCAATATGGGAAAAGCTGGAGTCAACAAGACGGCCCTTGGCAAATTTGGCGGGGAAGTGCTGTGCTTTATGGCAGACGAAGATGTAGCAGAGGCAGCAAAAAGAGAGGGAACCACCCGGGCAGTAGCCAGTGTGAAAAAGGCCGCTGCTCTGAAAGCCGCAGGGGCGACGGGAAGGCCGATGGAAGAGCGTCCTCTTATCCTGGCAGTGGGAAATGCGCCAACGGCTTTGATCGAAGCCTATGAGCTGATCCAAAAAGGCAGGTTTGCACCGGATCTTGTGATCGGCGTGCCGGTTGGATTTGTCAATGTGATCCCGGCAAAAGAACGGATCATGCAGGCGGGAGTTCCCTGTATTGTGGCAAGGGGACGAAAAGGCGGAAGCAATATTGCGGCAGCCATCTGCAATGCATTGATCTATATGTCTTTCAATAAGACAAAAGTGTAGTCGGAAAACAGATAAGGATTTTTACTGCATATAATTTTGGATTTTATATGCAGTAAAATCGAATGGTGCATTGATTTTCTGCATATAATATAGTATTCTTATATGCAGAAATAGTCCAGCGGTGATATGTCAAGAGGGAAAGGAATAAAAATCAATAGATTTTTGCTGGGTTTCCCTAAAAATGGACGCACTTTCCCAGGCCCCGCTATTTTCGCATTTTTAGCCGGACATGACTTCACCGTTAGAATCCAAACCTATTTGGATTCCGGTGCCTTATACAGGCAGTTGTCTTTCAGCAGTCGAAAGACCAGCCGCACCAATTTACGGGCAGTGAATGCGAGGGCACGTTTGTGCTGGTACTTGTTCACCTCTTTATATTTGCGGTGATAGAAGCTGCGGTACTCTGCGTCGCATCTCACAAGAGACAAGGCAGCTTCACACAGGTAGTACTTTAAGTATCGGTTGCCGGAATGGATCATGCGTGTGTTTTGCGCCTCAAAGTCTCCGGACTGATGCTGTGACCACACAAGACCAGCATATTTGGCCAATGAGGCCTGAGTGGAGAAACGGTTGATATCACCGATTTCCGCAATGATACCGGCTGAATAGACAGGACCGATTCCTTTGACAGATGTCAGAGTATTGGGGATCAGAGCCATCTGTTCAGCAATCGCCTTATCAAAGGCTTTGATCTGTGATTCCATAGCTCTCATAGAGCTTATGGATATGGAAAGCACCTGATTGACGGAGTCGTTTACCGTTTTTGGGAGACGGTAGGAGCTCCGGGCGGCTTTCTGGATGGCTTTCGCCACGGAATCCGGGTCAGGGAAACGGTTTTTCCCTTTCTCGATGATGAATTCGGTGAGCTGATGTAAGTCCATGTTTGCTAACGCCTCAGCTGATTCAAAGGATTCATAGACGGCTAAGGCAGTAGTGCTGAAGGTATCGGAAAATACCTTCTCCTGCGTCATCGTAGAATACTTCTTAAACAGCTGGTTCATAAAACGTTGTTTTTCTCTGGTGAGATTCTGGACAGCGAAGAATCTGGCCCTTGTGAGGTTCTTAAGGGCAGTATAACGGTAGTCGTCAAGATAGACCTCTTTGTTGATTCTACCGAAGCGCAGGCAGTCAGCAATGACAAAGGAGTCCACATAGTCATTCTTAGGCAGGTCGTTGTAAGAAAGCTTGAACTTATTGACCTGCTTGGGATTGAGGACATGGATCTTCTTGTTGTACGGCGCAAGAGAGCCGTCTTCCCTTAAGAAGCAGACGAGATTGTCTCCATAAACGGAGGTTGCCTCCAGACCGATGACAAGGTCTGTAAGGGATTCAGAAGTAATAGCTGAAAGGATGCGTTTCACAAGCTGCCGGGAACCATCCCTGGAATTGGGGACTGAGAAGTTGCTGTGTTTGGAACCATCGGGCTTCATCAGATAAGCCACGTTGGACTTGCTGCTCACATCAATACCGACGTAAAGCGGGTTCATAGGATCACCTTCTTTCGTAAGAGTATTCGTGGTCAATCGGCTTGGCAATACCCACGATCATGGAGCATCAACACCCTCGCAATATCAGAATTCAGCCGGAGATGGGCAGATGCGATCCCCACTGCAAAAGGGACACCCATGGACTCCGGCAAACAGCCAGCTGGTTTGAAGTTAACATCCATGTCAGGGGAACAGACTATCAATGAAGTAACCACAAAGGTCCAACAGGGGGAATGAAGAACTATTACCTGATTGACACAGGGATCAATTATATCATGGGTATAACCAAACCAATTGATCTTGTTCTTTATTTATTCAGTTATTAAAAAACTAGGTAACTATTAACTATAAACTTATTATACGAGGGGGATTATATGAGGAAATTTGATTATTCATTTTTGAACAATGGTCTTTTGCCTGCAAATCTGGTAAACCTTACTTCTAACATTTCCGCCTTGAAAACTATGGCGGGAATCCGCAAAGAGGAATATGCACAAGTCTTTACCGAATTGGAGGCGGTTGCAAAAGTACAATCTATCAAAAGTTCAAATGCGATTGAGGGTATTGTTACAAGCGATGAGCGTATCGCAGCTATTGTTAATCAAAACAGCGCCCCTCTGAACCATAATGAGGCAGAGATTGCCGGTTACAGAGATGCATTAAACGAAATCCACTTAGGTTTTGAACACATAGATTTCAGAGAGAATGATATTTTGCGCTTACACGAAATGATGATGTCCCTGACCGGTTATGAGTATGGCGGTCAATACAAAACTGAAGATAATGTGATCTTAGAGGTGGATGCGGAGGGCAACAGACGGGTTCGTTTCCGCCCTATACCGGCAGAAGAAACGCCAAAGGCAATGGAACAATTAGAGCTTGCTTATATGGAGGCACGCAGTGACGCTAATATCAATCAACTATTGTTAATCCCTTGCGTGATTTTGGATTTTCTCTGCATACACCCTTTCCGTGACGGTAACGGCAGAATGTCAAGATTGCTTTCCCTACTGCTTTTGTACAAAAATGGCTTTGATGCAGGAAAGTATGTGTCTTTTGAGGAACAGATCAATCATTACAAAGCCTACTATTATGAAGCTCTCCGGCAATCTTCGGAAGGCTGGGAAACAAACGAAAACAGTTATTTCCCATTTGTCGAAAACTTTCTGTCCACCCTTTATATGTGCTATAAAGAACTTGATAAGCGTTTTGCTGTTGTTCATGGAAAAAAGATCACAAAGAAAGCCCGTGTAGAGGCCACGGTATTAAATAGTCTTACACCGATTTCCAAAGCAGAAATATGTAAAATTCTTCCCGATGTGAGCCCTACTACTGTTGAAGCTGTTCTCGGCGCTATGGTAAAAAGCGGTGCGGTGAAGCGAATCGGCTCATCAAGGGCAACAAGATATATTAAAGCGAATGAATACGGTTGTTGATTTCAAATCCTATTATGAGGTTTTTGTATACCGGAAGTACAAATGTCATGCAGATAGATTTATTCAAAAAAGAGGAGGAAAGCAAAATGAAAATCGTATTGTTGGAGAGTCTGGGCGTGTCAGACTCAGTTATGGAAGGTTATGCAGCGAAGCTGGAAGAAATGGGCCACAGTTTTGTGGCCTATCCAAAGGACACAGATCCCAAAGTCCAGGTGGGAAGAAGCAAAGATGCAGATGTTCTGATGCTGGCAAATATGCCCCTTGATGCATCTGTTATTGAGGAGGCTTCTTCCCTGAAATTTATTGACGTAGCGTTTACCGGAGTGGATCACATCCCGGTGAAAGAGGCAAAGGCGAAAAGTATTGCCATCAGCAACGCTTCCGGCTATGCGACACAGGCAGTGGCAGAACTGTGCATCAGTTTCATGATCCAGCTGCTCCGCAACGTAGGAAAAACAGAAGAGCGGTGCCGGGAAGGCGGGACGAAGGATGGTCTCATCGGCAATCTTCTGTGTGGAAAGACAGTAGGAATCGTAGGCGCAGGAGCCATTGGAAAGAAAACAGCAGCCCTCTGCAAAGCATTTGGCTGCCGTGTCATTGGATTTAACAGAAGTAAAATTACAGATCCGGTTATCGATGAACAGGTGAGTCTGGAAGAACTGTTAAAACAGTCGGATATCGTTTCCCTTCACTGCCCGCTGACCGAGGACACAAAAGGAATGATCGGCGAAGAGCAGCTGAAAATGATGAAGAAAAGCGCTCTCCTTATTAACACTGCAAGGGGAGCAGTAGTGGATTCCAAAGCCCTGGCAAAGGCACTGGAAGAAGGGCAGATTGCAGGGGCGGCAAGCGATGTCTTTGAGATGGAGCCGCCTCTTCCGACCGATCATCCGCTTCTTAAAAGCCCCAACACCATTGTGACGCCTCACATTGCATTTGCGTCGAAAGAGTCTATGGAGCAAAGAGCAGAGATTGTATTTGACAATCTTTATTCCTGGCTTGCAGGAGAGCAGAAAAACGCGATCTGATTTTAATGTCCTGCTAAAAAAGGGGTGCCGGATAATCGCTAAACAGGCTGTGCCTGGAGGGCGTGGCGCACATAGAGTTCACAGATGGACTCATATTCGCCCAGACCTTTCAAAATGCAGGTAGTCTCATAGCCGCGGGACTGAAAGATGGATTTCCAGGAATCCTCATCCTCACCGGCAAGGTCGTTGGAGGCGTGATCTCCCGCCACCAGCATAAGCGGTGCAAGGTAGACATGATGGTAACTTTTGCCTTCCATCAGGCTAAGAACAGCATCAAGATCCGGATAAGCCTCCACTGTGCCTACATAGACATGGGGATGGCCCGTCTGTTTAAAGGCGTAATCCAGGGCCCCATAGAGCATATTGGCATAGTGGGTGCTTCCGTGGCCCATGAATACAAGAGCTTCCTGCTCCGACAAGGCGGGGAGCTCTTTTGTTAAAGCGTCGATCACATAAAAAAGATCCGAAGTATCCGTAAGGAGAGGGGCGCCGAAAGAAAGGCTGGAAAAATGCTCCCGGAAGGAGAGAATATCCGCCTTCATGAAATCATTTTCCACACCGTTCATAATGTGGGTGGGCTGCACAAGAAGATCCGTAAAACCTTCCTTTACAATATCCTCCATAGCTTCCTTTACATTGGGGATAATTATGTGGTCCCGCTCTCTTAATTTTTTCAAGATCATGCCGCTTGTGTAGGCATGGAAAAACTTCCTGTCCGGAAACTTCTGGGCAAGAATTTTCTCGATATGTTCAATGTTTTTTTCTCTTGTTTCTTTATAGCTGGTGCCAAAGCTTACCACCAGCAGAGCTTTGTTTGTCATAGATTTTTCCTCCATGTGGGTAAATAGGAACTGTCAGTAGTATAACGGAGGTTTGAAAATTAATCAATTAGGGTAGAAAAAAATTCGCAGAGTTACATACTCTGCGAAATCGTAAATATTATACCTCATCTGTATTTG